>NZ_JBHVJC010000001.1:0-184793 GCF_042799315.1 Streptomyces sp. NPDC057702
CCAGGATGAAGCGCAGGCCCTGGAAGTCGGCGATCGGGCGGCCGAACTGCGGCTGCTGCGCCGGGACGGCACCTACGTGTGGGTCTCGCTGCGCAACTCGGTGGTCGCCGACGCCGCCGACGGCCCCCGCTTCCTGCTCACCCACGTCGAGGACATCGAGGAGCGCAAGCGGCACGAGCTCCAGCTCGCCCACCGGGCCAGCCACGACTCGCTCACCGGCCTGCCCAACAGCGCCGAGCTGCGCGCCCGGCTCGGGGCCCGGCTCTGCGGCCGGCCGCCGCAGCCCGCCTACGCGGGCGCCGACACCGCCCTGCCGGGGCCGGGCGGCGCGCAGCCGGCCGCCACGGCGGTGCGGGAGGCGGCGCTGGTCGGCAGCGTCGAGCAGGACGCGTTCGTGCAGGGCTTCGGGTTCGACGGGCTCGACTCGCCCGTGGACCTGGCCGCCCTCGGCGACTTCGCCGGCCTGGACGCCGAGACGCTGGAGAGCCTGACCGGCGGCGGCGACGGCGGCCCCTTCGACCACCACGTGCACACCTACGCGCCCGCCGAGGGCGAGGAGGACGACGGCACCAAAGGGCTCGCGGTGCTCTTCTGCGACCTGGACGGCTTCAAGTCGATCAACGACAGGTTCGGCCACCACACCGGCGACGCGGTGCTCATCGAGGTGGCCCGCCGCCTCTCGCACGGGGTGCGGGACGGGGACACGGTGGCCCGGCTCGGTGGCGACGAGTTCGTGGTCCTGGCCGACGGACTGGGCCGGGCCGACGCGCAGGACCTCGCCGTGCGCCTACGGAACGCGATCATCCCGCCCATCCGTTTCGAGGGCCGCGCGGTGCGCGTCGGAGCGAGCTTCGGCATCAGCTGGGCGGCCTGCGGAATGTCGGCCGAAGAGGTGTTGCAATCCGCTGACCAGCGGATGTACGTCGAGAAGCGATCGCGGTCCAAGGCCGGTCGGCGCGCCGGCTAGCACGGGCGGCCCGGCCCGCCACCGCACGGGCCCGGGGGAGGGAACGGGGAGAAGCCGCGCGGGCGTTGCGTGGCGAGGTAGGCTGCGCCGGTCGGCACGGCTGCCGAGAGTGAATCGATCATGAACATTGGCCATCCGGACAGCGCACGGCTATTACGGCCGCCCCGGCCCTGATAAGAGCTGTTCTGGCACGCGAGTGCCGCAGCGCGGATGACCATCAGGGACGAAGTGGGAGTGACCAGGGGATGACGGCCGGCAACAACGGCTCGGGCGCGCCGCAGGACGACGACCCGTTCGCGTACCTGTACCGCCAGGAGGGCGGCGAGGAGAGCGCGGGTCAGGGCGGCCAGGGCGCGTCACGCACGGGCGGTTACGGCTACCCCGGGCCGCAGCAGCCGGGCGTCCCGAGGACCTCGTACAACCACGTGCGCGCCGTCGGCGAGCGCCAGTACGGCCAGCAGCACGCCCAGCAGCCGTACGGCCAGCAGCAGCCCCCGGCGCAGCAGCAGGGTGGTTACGGCTACCCGCCGCAGCACAACGCTCACTACACCGCCCCCGAGGCACTGCCCCAGCAGGCCCGCCAGCGCGCCCAGGGTGCCCCGCAGCCCGGCGGCGTACCGCCCCGGCAGTACGCCCCGGCGCCCGGCGCGGGACACGGCGGCGGAGGGCGCGGGCCCAACAGCAAGGGGTTGCTGATCGGCGCGATAGCCGTGGTGGCCGTCGTGGTCATCGGCATCTCCGTCGCGATGATCTCCAACTCCGGCAAGAAGGACGACAAGGCCGAGCCCACCGGGTCGGCCACCCCGACCCAGGCCGAGTCCGTCGAGCCCAGCGAGGACCCGAAGCCGACGAAGAAGCCGGACCCGCTGCCGACCGAGGACGCCTCGGCGATGCGGCTGGAGGGCGGCACGACCCTGGCCACGGACATCCCCGGCGCGAAGGCCGAGGGGGGCAACTACGTCGCGGGCATGAACAAGCCCGGCGCCGCCGCCACCTGGACCGTGGACGTCGAGAAGGCCGGCCAGTACCGGCTGTACGTCGGCTACGGCGTACCCGGCGAGGACCAGAACCTGACGGTCACGGTGAACAGCAAGCGGGACTCCCGCGCCATCAGCATGAAGAACTTCGCACTCGCGAAGAAGGGTGACTGGGAGAAGGGCTGGACCCACACCTGGGCCATCGTCAACCTGAACAAGGGGACGAACACGGTGCGGCTGTCCTGCGAGGCCGGCAACAAGTGCGACGTCAACCTCGACCAGGTCTGGCTGAAGAACGGCTGACACCGCGACCGGGCGGCCCCGCCGCCCGCGTTCCGCCCTCGCGCCGGTCCCCACCGGCGACCCCGTCCCGTCCGCGCCACCCGCCGGCCGTACCACCCGCCGGCCGCACGCCCCGTGGCGTCACCGGGTCCGACACGTCCGTACGGCGACCCGGCCCCGCCCCGTGGCCTCGTACCGCTCCCGTGCCGGCCGGAGCCCGGGGCGACGGGGCCGTCCCGGGCTCCGGCCCGCCGCTTCGCGCGGGTCAGGCGGTGTGCACCACGGCCAGGAAGCGGGCCACCGTCTCGGCCATCGCGTCCCGCCCCGGGCCCACGTACTTGCGCGGGTCCACCAGCGCCGGGTGGGCCTCCAGCTCCGCGCGGACCGCGCCGGTGAACGCCGTGTTCAGGGCCGTCCCCACATTGATCTTGACCATGCCGGCGGTCACGGCCCGCCGGATCTCCGCGTCCGGCACGCCCGAGGAGCCGTGCAGCACCAGCGGCACCGACACCGCCGCGCGCAGCCGCGCGACCAGCTCGTGGTCAAGCGTGGCGGTGCGCTCGGTCATCGCGTGCGAGCTGCCGACCGCCACGGCCAGCGCGTCCACGCCGGTGTCCGCGACGTAGGCCGCCGCCTCCTCGGGGTCGGTGCGCACCCCCGGGGCGTGCGCGTCCAGCGGCGCCTCGCCCTCCTTGCCGCCGACCTTGCCCAGCTCGGCCTCCACCCAGACGCCCCGCTCGTGGCCCCAGCGCACGGCGTCGGCGGTGGCCGCCACGTTCTGCTCGTAGGTGAGCTTGGACGCGTCGAACATCACGGAGCTGAAGCCCTCCGGGTGCGCGGCGTGCAGCAGGTCGACGCTGACCACGTGGTCGAGGTGGAGCGAGAGTGGGGCGCTGGAGGCGCGGGCCACGGCGGCAGCGGCGGCGGCGATGGGGGCCAGGCGCCCGCCGTGGAAGCGGACCGCGTTCTCCGAGACCTGGAGGATCGCGGGCGCGCCCGCGGCCTCGGCGCCGGCGGCTATCGCCTCGGCGTGCTCCAGCGAGATGACGTTGAACGCGGCGACCGCGCGGCCCGTGGCCCGCGCTCCTTCGACGAGTTCACCAGTGCTGACCAGTGGCATGTCCGTCCTTCGTTCCGGGCCGGGCTCGGCCCCTCGTGCCCGCGCGGCCGTCCCAGCCTGTGGCGAGGGGCCCACCCGGGCGGTCGTTCTCGCGCCGGGCCACGGCCCGACGACCCTGGTGCGTGACGCGACGCGACATGGCGTCGCCACCCGCCTCCCGCTCGCGGCCCGTACCCGGGTGGGCGGGGGCCGCGTGTGCGGAGGGGGTCGCGACCGACCTTAACCAGCCAGGTTCACGCCGCCGCCGGGTGGGGGCTCACACGGACCTTGGGCAGGAGCTCGGCGTAGGTGGCCGCGTCGTACTCGCCGGCCACCGGTGAGCGCACCGTCGCCGCCGACAGTGCCACCGCGCGGGCCAGCCGCTCCGGCCAGGGCAGTCCTTCGGCGAGGCCGGAGAGCAGGCCGGCCACGGCCGAGTCGCCGGCGCCGGTCGGGTTGCCCGCGATACGGGCGGGCGGGCTCGCGCGCCAGGCGCCGTCGCCCGTGACGGCCAGCAGTCCGTCCGGGCCGAGCGAGGCGGCGACCGCGTGCGCGCCCCGGCGTCTGGCGTCCCGCGCGGCCCGCACCGGCTCGGTGGACCCGGTGAGCGCGGCCAGCTCCTCCGCGTTCGGCTTGACGATGTCGGGCCGGGCGGCGATGCCCCGGCGCAGCGGTTCGCCGCTGGTGTCGAGCAGCACCGGCACGTCGGCGGTGCGCGCGGTGCGTATCAGCTGGGCGTACGCGCCCACCGGCAGTCCCGGTGGCAGGCTGCCGCACAGCGCGACCGCCGCCGCCCCCGTCAGCAGCTCGGCGTACCGGTCGGCGAAGGCGGCCCACTCGGCCGGCGTGACCTGCGGACCCGGCTCGTTGAGCTGCGTGGTGTCGCCCGAGGCGGCGTCCACGAGGCCGACCGTGCGCCGGGTGGTGCCCGCGATGGGGACGAACGCGTCCGCGACGCCCGGGTACGCGCCGAGCTGGTCGCGCAGCGCGGCGCCCGTCGCGCCGCCGACCAGGCCGGTGGCGACCGTCTCGTGGCCGAGGGTGGCCAGCACGCGGGCGACGTTCACGCCCTTGCCGCCCGGCCGCTCGATGACCTCGGAGATCCGGTGGCTGTGGTGGGGCCGCAGGCGTGGCAGGCGGTAGGTGATGTCGAGGGCAGCGTTGAGGGTCACGGTCAGGATCACTGCGGGCTCCCCCTCCCGTTGGTGGTGGACGTGACGGTGCCCCGGCGTCGCGGTGGCGGTCGGCCGGCGCGGTCGGGTCCGAGGCCGAAGGTCCGGCCCCACGCGCCTGGTCCGGGTCGCGTGTCGCGGCGCGCGGAGCGGTTGGCTTACTGCCAGCGATCATGCCAAAGCCGGGGCGGTTGTCCCACCCCTGTAGGCCAACCGCGCGGCTCTGACGCGTTATGAGCCGTTGTCGACGTGTTACGCCCCGCTTCGGGGCGTATTCCGCTCCGACGGCTGGCCGGGCGTGGGGCGGGGCCGCGGGCGACTGGCGCTCGCGGCCCCGCTCTTCGCGCCGGCGCCCACGGGGCGCGGCCTGGCGCGCGTCCTCGGCCGGGGGGTGGTCGGCCGGGGCGGGCGCGCGGCGGCTCAGCTCGCGGGCCGGATCACCCACGCGCCCCGGCGCATCACACCGACCAGCGCGAACTCGGCGTCGAGCACCACCAGGTCGGCGTCCTTGCCCGCCTCGAGCGAGCCGATCCGGTCGGTGAGCCCGAGCACCCGTGCGGGGGTGGCGGACAGGGCGCGTACGGCCTGCTCCACGCTGAGCCCGTCGACGGTCACCGCGCGCCGGAAGACCTGGTCCAGGGTGAGCGTGGAGCCCGCGATGGAACCGGCCGTCGGGCCCTCGCTGATGCGCGCCACACCGTCCTTGACCTCGACCTTCATCGGGCCCAGCGGGAAGATGCCGTCCTCCATGCCGGCCGCGCCCATGGCGTCGGTGATGAACGCGACCCGGTCGGCGCCCGCGCTGCGGAAGGCCAGCTCCAGCGTCGCCGGGTGCAGGTGCGTGCCGTCGTTGATCAGCTCGACGGTGACCCGCTCGTCCTCCAGGAGGGCGGCCACCGGGCCCGGCGCGCGGTGCAGCAGCGAGGGCATGGCGTTGAACAGGTGGGTGGCCACGCTCGCGCCGGCCTCGATGGCCTCGCGCGTCGCGTCGTACGTGGAGTCCGTGTGGCCCACGGCCGCCACGACCCCGGCGTCCACGAGCAGCCGTACCGAGTCCAGGCCGCCGGGCAGTTCGGGCGCCAGCGTCATCATCTTCGCCGTGCCCCGGGCGGCGTCGACCAGCTTGCGCACGTCCGCCGGGTCCGGGTCGCGCAGCAGGGTCGGCTCGTGCGCCCCGCAGCGGTGCGGCGAGATGAACGGGCCCTCGAAGTGCACGCCCGCCAGCTCGCCCTGCTGGACCAGCTCGGACAGGACGTGGGCCTGCCGGGCCACCTCGTCCAGGTCGCCGGTGACGGTGGAGGCGAGCATCGTGGTGGTGCCGTGCCGGCGGTGGGTGTCGATCGCGCGCAGCGACTCCTCGGTGGTGCCGGAGGAGAAGGAGGCGCCGCCGCCGCCGTGTACGTGCAGGTCGACGAAGCCGGGGACCACCCAGTGACCGGGCAGGTCGAGGTGCTCGCCCCCGCCGGCGCCCGCCGCGTCCGGGCCGGCGGGACCGGCGGAGACGACGTGGCCGTCCGCGACCGTCACCACACCGGACTCGACGACTCCGGTGGGCAGGACGACGCGGGCGCCCGCGAGAGATGTTCGTTCGGCCATCAGGCGGATACCTCCGTAGCGAGAAGATCCCAGGCGAGCAGACCGGCGCCCAGGCAACCGGCGGTGTCCCCGAGCGCCGCCGGGACGATGTCGGGGAGCTGTTGGAACGTGACCCGCTCGGCCACCGCCGCGCGCAGCGGCACGAACAGCGTGTCCCTGGCCTCGGCGAGCCCGCCGCCGATGATCAGCCGGCGCGGGTCGAGCAGGGTGAGGGCGATGACCAGGCCGTCGGCGAGCGCGTCCACGGCCTCCTGCCAGACGGCCAGCGCGCGCGGGTCGCCCGAGGCGACGGCCTTCGCGCAGTCGGCGGCGTCCGCGTCCGGGGCGCCCACGGCGGTGGCCCAGGCCCGGCTGACGGCCGCGGCCGACGCCAGGGTCTCCAGACAACCGCGCTGGCCACAGCCGCAGTCCGGACCGTCGGGGCGCACCACGACGTGCCCGATCTCGCCGGCGTAGCCGTGCGCGCCGGCCTCGACGCGGCCGTCGATGCCGATGGCGCCGGCGATGCCGGTGCCCAACGGCACGAACAGGTAGCGGTCGGTGCCCTCGCCGGCACCGATGCGCCCCTCGGCCAGGCCGCCGGCCCGCACGTCGTGGCCGAGCGCGACGGGCACGCCGTCCAGGCGTTCGGAGAGCAGGGCGCGCATGGGCACGTTGTTCCAGCCCAGGTTGGTCGCGTACACCGCGACCCCGGCGGTCTCGTCGACGATGCCGGGCACGGCGACGCCGGCCGCCGCGGCGGGGGTGCCGTACCGCTCGGTGCCGATGGCGTGCAGCTCGGCCGCGAAGTCGAGGATCGCGGCTATCACGGCGTCCGGTCCGCGTTCGCGTTCCGTCGGCCGCCGAGCCGTGTGCAGCAGCTCGCCGTCCGCCCCGACCAGGGCGGCCTTCATTCCGGTGCCGCCCACATCGAGGGCGATGACGTGTTTCACGCGGGATAGTCTCGCGCGATTCACCGCTAGAGGTCTAGGCCACTTCGCCGTCGCGGAGTGTCGCGCCCTGTCGCCGCACGGGTTGTCGGCCGTTTTCGGGGTGCGCGAAAGCGTGCCCGAACGCACCCGCTCGGGCACCGGAACCCTTCGTTCGGTCATCGGTTCTCGCCCGAACACCCCGTGGGCGTACGCGTGGCGCGGGCCCGACGGCCGGTCGGTCGGGCGGGCGCGGACCGGCCGGGCGAGGGGCGGGCGCGGGCCGGGCGGCGACCGGCCCGTGAACGGCGACCGGCGTACGGGCTGAGCGCCGGAGGCCGGTAAACGATCTGTGAGACCGCACACGGTGCCGGGGCGAAGCGCCTGAATGGCCCGGAAATCAACCTGTATGGCGTGGGCGGGTGGTCGGATTCGTGGGGGGTGGTGCCCCCTCGCGAAGGGTGGTCGTGCTTAGTCTGAGCGGGCCCGGCGACGCCACGTGGAGTGACGTGTTCCGGGTCGCCGTAGCTGGTGTGGGTGACGCGGAAGTGGCCACAGGTGATACCGAAGCGAGACCAGGTGTGGTGTAGACCTCAGGGGGGTTGCGGGGGGAGACTCGCAACTCGTGTCGGAGAGTGACACTCCGGCAGATTCCGGTAGACGAGCAGAGCGTGAGGGTGGGTACCGGTTGTGCAGCGGCGGCGGTTCTTGAGTCTGACGGCGGCGGGTGCCGCCACGGCGGCGGTCTCCCCGGCGCTGGCCGCCTGCGGAGCCGGCTCGGGCTCCGGTGACGTACGGCTGAAGCTGGTCGCGGCCGACTACGGCGACACCAGCACCAACAGCTCCCTGAACTACTGGGGCGACCTGGCGCGGGCCTTCGAGACCCAGCACGGCAACATCAAGATCGATGTCAACGTCTTCAGCTGGACCGACATCGACAAGAAGGTCGCCGAGATGATCGACAAGGACGAGACCCCGGATCTCGTCCAGTTCGGCACGTACGCGGACTTCGCCGCCAAGGGCATGCTCTACCGCGCCGACCAGATCCTGTCCATCCGCACCCAGGCGTCCTTCCCCTCCGCCATCACACAGGCGGGCGAGGTCAAGCGGGTGCAGTACGCGATGCCGTTCGGCGCCAGCACCCGGCTGCTCTTCTACAACAAGAAGCTCTTCGGCGAGGCGGGCATCGCCAAGCCACCCACCGACTGGGACGAGCTCCAGACGGCCGCCGAGCAGCTCAAGGCGATCGGTGTGAAGTACCCGTACGCGCTGCCCTTCGGCCGCGAGGAAGCCCAGGCCGAGACCCTGATCTGGCTGCTCAGCGGTGGTGGTGGCTACACCGACGGCTACGGCAGCTACATGCTCGACTCGCCCGAGAACGTCGCGACGCTGGAGTGGCTGCGCGACGAACTCGTCGGCAAGGGCCTCACCGGCCCCCGCAAGCCCGGCTCCCTCAACCGGCAGGACGCGTTCAACGCCTTCACGCGCGGTGAGGTCGGCATGCTCAACGGCCACCCCACGCTCATGCAACAGGCCGTCGGGCACCGCCTGGAGTACGACGTGGCCCCGCTGCCCGGCCGCGACGGCCTCTCGGCCACCACGATGGGCGTGGCCGACTGGATGATGGCGTTCAAGAAGAACGGCCACCGCAAGCAGATAGGTCAGTTCCTCGACTTCGTCTACAGCGAGCCGAACGTCGTGGCCTTCGCCGCGAAGTACCGGCTGCTGCCCGTCACCAGCGAAGCCTCCGCCACGATGCGCCGCAACGACGAGTACAAGAGCATGTGGCGCTTCCTCGACGGGCTGGAGACCGCGCAGTTCTACCCGTTCGACAAGACGTCCTGGGCCAAGGTCAACGAGTCCCTGCGGGAGTCGGTCGGCACGATGGTGCTGAAGGGCGGCGACCCGTCGACCGTGCTCGGGGAGATCCAGCGCACGGCCGACGCCACGGAGAACGAGGAACGTTAGGTTGGCCGGCGTGACCCACCCCGCCGAGCCCGACCCCACTCCGGACCCGCCCCGCCCCGCGTCGGAGCGGATATCCCCTGACGCGGGCGTGGTCGCTGACGCGGGCGCTGATACGGGTGCGGGTGCGCGCGCCGGGGCCGACGAGACCGCCGGGGCCGCCGAGTCCGACGAGGCCGGTGAGCCGAGTCGGTCGTCCCCGGGCTCCCCGCCCGGCGAGGGCGACACGCTCTGCGCGCGGGACGCCGCCGTGTTGGCCATGGAGAGCCGTGGCTGGCCGGGGCCCGGTGTGAAGGAGCGGACCATCCGCGAGCGGCTCGGCATGTCCCCGACCCGCTACTACCAGGTGCTCAACGCCCTCCTCGACGACCCGCGCGCCCTACGGCACGACCCGGTGACGGTCCACCGGCTCCGACGGCTCCGCGACGACCGCCGCGACCGCCGCTGACCCGGCAGCCGTTGACCCACTCGTCCTGACGCGGCCGGCCCTGACCCGGCAGCCGCTGACTCACCCGTCCTGACGCGGCCGGCCCTGACCCGGTCACCTGGCCGGGCGGATACGGCACCGCTCCGACACGAGCCGCACACCCGGACGCCGGCGGTCCCCGCGCACGGCCCGGCTCCGGCGGACGGTTCAGCTCCGGCGGAGGTGTCCCGTTCCCGCGCGGGTCGGCCCCGGCGGGCGTGTCCTGTCTCGCGCGGGTCGGCCTCGCGCACCGCGCGGCGTGGGGTACCGCACCCCGTGGTGCGCACGGCGCCCCGTGGTGCGCACGGCGCCCCGTGGTGCGCGGGGCGCCCCGTGGCGTGTCGGGCCCGTGACGGGGCGGCGGCCGAAAGCGTGTGGTGGGTGGTGGCTGGTCCGGCACCGGCGACGGGGGCGGGGCGCGCCGGTAGGGTCGGTCGTATGGGCATTCCCGTCCCCGCCACCGCCGCCGGCCGCGCCGGCCTCGCCGCGCTGCTCGCCCGGCCCGAACGGGCCGTCATCGCACTCGACTTCGACGGCACGCTCGCCGAGATCGTGCCCGACCCGGAGCAGGCCCGCGCCCACCCCGCCGCCGTGCCCGCGCTGGCCGCGATCGCCCCGCTGGTCGGCACGGTCCTCGTCCTCACCGGCCGCCCCGCCGAGGTCGCGGTGCGCTACGGCGGCTTCGCCGGCGTACCCGGCCTGGAGCGCCTGGTCGTTCTCGGCCACTACGGCGCCGAGCGCTGGGACGCGGCCACCGGCGGGTTGCACGCCCCCGAGCCGCCGCCGGGGGTGGCCGCCGCGCGCGCCGAGCTGCCGGCCGTGCTCGCCCGCGCCGTCGGGGCCGACGGCGCCTGGGTCGAGGACAAGAGCCGCGCCATCGCCGTCCACACGCGTCGGGCCGTCGATCCACAGGCCGCGTTCGAGGCGCTGCGCGAGCCCCTGGCCGGGCTCGCCCGCCGGCACGGCCTCATCGTCGAGCCGGGCCGCCTGGTCCTTGAGCTGCGCCCGCCCGGCGTGGACAAGGGGACCGCGCTCACGTCGTTCGTCACCGAGGTGGACGCGGAGGCCGTGTTGTACGCGGGCGACGACCTCGGCGACCTCGCCGCCTTCGACGCGATCGAACGCCGCAGGTCAGCGGGCCAGCCCGGGGTGCTGGTGGGCAGCGGCAGCACGGAGGTCACCGCGTTGACCGAGCGCGCCGACCTCGTCGTGGACGGCCCACCCGGCGTGGTGGCCCTCCTCACGGCCCTGGCCGACGCCCTGCGCTGAACGTTTCCCCCGCCCGCCCGATCACCCCGGCCACCCGGCCAGGCGACCATCGAGCGCCCCACCCCGTCCGGGCCGGCCCCCGTCCGGCTGGCCAGCCATCGGGCCCGCCCCCCTTCGACCGGGCCCGCGTGCGAGGGGGCCCGGGCCGGCAGCCGACGGGGACGCCGCGCACAACGCCGTGGCCGCCCCGCACCAGGGGGCGGCGGGCGTCCACGGTGGGAGGCGGGTGGGCGACCGCCTCGGCGGAGCGCCCCGCGCTACGTCGCGCCCAGGGCGCGTAGCTGGGCCAGGAACCACTCCCGGGGCGGCAGCGCCGTCGCCGCCTTGGCCAGCCGTTTCGTGCGTGCGGCGCGTTCGGCGGGGTCCATCGAGAGTGCCTCGTGCAGGGCGCGGGCCGTCGCCTCCACGTCGTACGGATTGACCGTCAGCGCGTCCTCGCCCAGCTCCGCGTACGCGCCCGCCTCGCGCGAGAGCACCAGCGCGCAGCCCGCTTCCGAGATCACCGGGACCTCCTTGGCGACCAGGTTCATGCCGTCCCGGATCGGGTTGACCAGGGCCACGTCGGCGATCCGGTACGCGGCCAGCGAGCGCGCGAAGTCGTCCTTGACGTGCAGGACCACCGGCTGCCAACCGGGCGTCCCGAACGCCTCGTTGATCTCCTCGGCGACCCGCCGCACCTCCTGCGTGTACTCCCGGTAGACCGCGAGGTCCTGGCGGGAGGGGTAGGCGAACGCGACGTGGACGACCCGCTCCCGCCACTGCGGCCGGTCGGTGAGCAACCGCCGGTAGGCGTGCAGGCCGCGCACGATGTTCTTGGACAGCTCCGTCCGATCGACCCGGACGATCACCTTCCGCCCACCCTCGCCTCCCTCGACGCCGCCGGCGGCCGGTGCGTCCGCGCCGGTCGGGCCGCCGTCGATCTGCGCGCGCAGCGCGTCCCGGCGTTCGGCCACGTCGGCCGCGCGCGAGCGGGCGCGCAGGAACTCCGCGTCCGCGCCCAGGCCGTGCACCCCGAGCCGGGTCGTGCGGCCGTCGAGCTCCACCGTCAGCTCGCCCGAGGCCGTGTCCCGCCCGACGCGGGCACCGAGCACCCGCGCGCAGCAGTCCGCGAACGCCTCGGCCCAGCGCGCGGTCAGGAAGCCGGCGCGGTCGCCGCCGAGGATGCCGCGCAGCACGGCCTCGGCGACGTCGTCCGGCAGCATCCGGTAGTAGTCCGGCGGCGCCCACGGCGTGTGCGAGAAGTGACCGATGCGCAGGTCAGGGCGGCGCTCCCGGAGCAGCGCCGGCACCAGCGTCAGGTGGTAGTCCTGCACCAGCACGGCCGCCCCCGGCGCGGCCTCGCGCGCGAGCGCGTCCGCGAACGCCCCGTTGTACGCCTCGTACGCCGCCCACTGGCGCGCGAAGTCGGCGTCGAACGACGGCTCCAGCGGCGTCTGGTAGAGCAGATGGTGGACGAACCACAGCACGGAGTTGGCCACGCCGTTGTACGCGGCGGCGAAGACCTCCGGCTCGATGTCCAGCATCCGCACCCGCTGGCCACCGGTGTCCGCGGTGTCCAACAGCGCCCCGGCCCGGCCGCCGGCGGCGTCCGGGGCGGCGCTCCGGGCGGTGTCGGCCCCGTCGCCGGCTCCCGCGCCGGCCCGGGCGGCGGCCTGGCGTACCGCCTCCCGGTCGCCGTCGCCGAGCGCGGCGCACACCCACACCGCCTGGGCGTCCGCGCCGATCGCGGAGAGGCCGGAGACCAGCCCGCCACCGCCGCGCCGGGCGGTCAACGCGGGCGGCTCGGGGGACGCGGCGGAACGGGGGGACGGCCGGGGCTCGGGCGCGCTCGCGGCGTCGGAGCCACCGGGTGCGGTTCGCGATGGCGAACGGGGCGGGGGTGACGCCAGCGCGTACGAGACGGGTCCGCGGTTGGAGGCGACCAGCACCAGGGCACCGGGCCCTGGGTCGGCGTCTCGCGCGGAGTCGGCGGCGTCCTGTGCGGGGTACGCGGGGACCATGCGGCGAGCCTAGCCAGGACCGGAACCGCTCAAACGTGCGGACGCATCCCGCCCCACCCGCCTACCCGGCCACCACCCGACCGCCCGACGACTCCCGCTACGCCGATTCCCGTACGCCGCGCCCGCCCCGTGCCACCCACGACCCCCGCGCGCCGCACGACCCCCGACCGCCCGCGTCGTCTCAGGCCGCCCAGCGCTCCGCGTACTCCGGGATCTCGATCATCGGCGGGCGTTCCTCGGTGTCCACCGGGTACGTGTGCGGGGTGAATCCGCCGTCCGCGCCACGCGTGAACTGCGTCAGCTGCGGGCGCACCAAGTGACCACGGGCCAGGCGTAGTTGGGCGGTGCGGTAGATGGCCGCCGCCATCCGGCCCAGGGCCTGGCCGTCCTGGTGGCGATGGCGGCGTACGCCCACGTCCACCTGGCCGAGCGCGTCGAGTCCGACCGTGTGCAGCGCGTCCACCAGCAGGCCGATCTCCACGCCGTAGCCGACCGGGAACGGCAGTCGCTCAAGGAGCGACCGGCGCGCCGCGTACTCGCCGCCGAGCGGCTGGACGAACCCCGCGAGCAGCGGCCAGTGCAGGTTCAGCAGCGGCCTGGCCACCAGTTCGGTCACCCGACCGCCCTGTCCGGCGGGCCCACCACCCACCACGTCGCCGGGTTCCTCGTCCGGCTCGACCGGGTGCCCCGACAGCTGGAGCGGCCGGTCGTACATCGCCTTGACGAACTGCGTCTCGGGGTCGGTGAGCAGCGGGCCGACGATCCCGGAGACGAAGGTGGTGGAGAAGTCGCGCAGGTCGGCGTCGACGAAGCAGACGATGTCGCCGTCCGTGGCCAACAGCGAGCGCCACAGCACCTCGCCCTTGCCCGGCACCGTCGGCACCCGGGGCAGCAGGCTGTCGCGGTGCACCACGCGCGCCCCCGCCGCCCGCGCGACCTCGGCGGTGCGGTCGCTCGATCCCGAGTCCAGCACCACCAACTCGTCCACCAGGGGAGCCGGGCCCATCAGGTCGCGACGTATCGCGGCGACGATCGCGCCGACCGTGGCCTCCTCGTTCAACGCCGGCAGCACCACGCTGACGCGGGTGCCGGTGGCCCGTTTCGCCGTCAGGAGCACGTCGAGCGGACGGTCGGCGGCGGACCAGGACCGTCGGCTCAGCCAGCGCTCCACCTCTTCCAGCACGTGCGTGACTCCTTTGCGCGCCGGGCGGCGCTCGATGTTACGTTCATCTCGTGGTTTGGACGACCCCCTCCAGGGTTCCAACCTTCGGTTACAGTCTTGAACAACGCGGATGACCGTCGCATGCCGGGGTCATCACGCCAACAAACGCCTGGCTCCAAGGAGCCGGTGCCATACCGCTCATCCAGAGGGGCAGAGGGATACGGCCCGTTGAAGCCCCGGCAACCCTCCAGTCGGTTTCTCGCGAAGCGAGGCTCCCGGCCGGGAAGGTGCCAATTCCGTCTCGTGACGAGATGCGTCGCGAGGAAGATGAGGAGAAAGGGCCTCGCCTCCATGGCTGTGCAAGTCACCGAAACCAGCACCACCACCCCCGCTGACCCCGCCGTTTCCACCGGCTCGGTCGATCTGGGCCCCGCCGTCGCGCTGTCCTGTCGCGAGTGCGGCGAGCGCTTCGACCTCGGTCCGATCTTCGCCTGCGCACTGTGTTTCGGCCCCCTTGAGGTGGCGTACGACCTGCCGACCGGCGACCCGGAGGCGCTGCGCGAGCGCATCGCGGCCGGCCCGAACAGCATCTGGCGGTACGCGCCGCTGCTGCCGGTGCCCGCCGACGTCGCCGCCAAGCCCAACCTGAACCCGGGCCTGACCCCCCTCGTCCAGGCCGACCGACTCGCCAGCGAGCTCGGCGTCACCGGCGGCCTGTACGTCAAGGACGACTCGGGCAACCCGACGCACTCCTTCAAGGACCGGGTCGTGGCCGTCGCCGTCGAGGCCGCCCGCGCCTTCGGCTTCACCACGCTCTCCTGCTCCTCCACCGGCAACCTGGCCGGCGCGGTCGGTGCCGCCGCCGCCCGCGCCGGCTTCCGCTCCTGCGTGTTCATCCCGCACGACCTGGAGGCGGGCAAGGTCGTCATGGCCGCCGTCTACGGCGGCGAGCTGGTGGCCATCGAGGGCACCTACGACGACGTCAACCGCTTCTGCAGCGAGCTGATCGGCGACTCGCTCGGCGAGGGCTGGGGCTTTGTCAACGTGAACCTGCGCCCGTACTACGGCGAGGGCTCCAAGACGCTGGCCTACGAGATCTGCGAGCAGCTCGGCTGGGAGATCCCCGACCAGATCGTCATCCCGATCGCCTCCGGCTCGCAGCTCACCAAGATCGACAAGGGGCTCAAGGAGCTGATCAAGCTCGGCCTGGTCGAGGACAAGCCGTACAAGATCTTCGGCGCGCAGGCCGAGGGCTGCTCGCCGGTCTCCCGCGCCTTCAAGGACGGGCACGACGTGGTGCGCCCGGTGAAGCCCGACACCATCGCCAAGTCGCTGGCCATCGGAAACCCGGCCGACGGCCCGTACGTGCTCGACATCGCCCGGCGCACCGGGGGAGCGGTGGAGGACGTCACCGACGCGCAGGTGGTCGACGCGATCAAGCTGCTCGCCCGTACCGAGGGCATCTTCGCCGAGACCGCCGGCGGCGTGACCGTGGGTGTCACCAAGAAGCTCATCGAGACCGGGCAGCTCGACCCGACCCTGACCACCGTCGTCCTCAACACCGGTGACGGGCTCAAGACGCTGGACGCCGTCGCGCCCACGGCCGGGCCCACCGCGACGATCAAGCCGAGCCTCGACGCGTTCCGCGCGGCGGGCCTGGCGGGCTGAGGCCCGCGCGTCGGCCAGGCCGTCGGTCGCGCCCGCGACGGCGGCCCGGCCCGACCGCCGCGACCAGCAAGCTCTCCCCGTTCTCCCACGAAGGTGACCCCAACATGAGCGTCAGCGTTCGCATTCCGACCATTCTGCGCACCTACACCGACGGCAAGGCCGAGGTGAGCGCCGAGGGCGCGACCCTCGGCGAGGTGCTGGCGGACCTGGAGAAGAACCACCAGGGCATCGCCGCCCGCGTGCTCGACGACCAGGGCAAGCTGCGCCGCTTTGTGAATGTGTACGTCAACGACGACGACGTGCGATTCAGTAGCGGACTGGAAACGGTCACCCCGGACGGTGCGGGCATTTCGATCATTCCCGCCGTCGCCGGCGGCTGACCGACCCGCTCCGCCGCGAACTGCCGGAACTGCCCCGTCCACCGGAAAGTGGACGGGGCAATTCCATGTTTAGAACCGCGATAGAGTTGAAGTGATCTCCTCTCCGCCTCACGGGCCCGTGTGTGGACCGCATATGGGAACCCGTCAAAATGTGCGCGAAGCGTGGACATGTTTTGCCGGTTTACTCCCGCCATGTCCGGCCCGACTTGACCGGTAATCGCCGGAATTCGCCCCGTATCGCCGATGACGCGTGCCCAGAATTCTCGTCCGATTGACCTGTTGCTCTGGGCATCTGGGCAGATACATTCAGCGGCGGTCGACGCGTTCCGGCGCACGCCCCAGGGGTCCCCTTTCCATTCGTCAGGGGTTCTCAGGGGTGAGGTCTGACCCGGGTCCGCGGAGTGCGGTCCTGCGCAAGGGCCAGCAATAGGGGAGTTAGGAATGGCTCAGGGCACCGTCAAGTGGTTCAACGCGGAGAAGGGATACGGCTTCATCGCGGTCGACGGTGGTGCGGACGTGTTCGTCCACTACAGCGCGATCCAGATGGACGGGTACCGCACCCTTGAGGAGGGCCAGCGGGTCGAGTTCGAGATCTCGCAGGGTCAGAAGGGGCCGCAGGCGGACATGGTCCGCGTGGCCGGCAGCTGAGCGCCGACCGACTGCAGCGTGAACAAGGGCCCGCACCCTCGGCAGGGGGGTGCGGGCCCTTCGCGTTGGCCTCGCCGGCCTGGCCGTTCCGACTACCTCACCCCGGTCGACCTCGCTGATATGGCTGACCTCGCCGGTCTGGCTGACCGTGCCGGTCCGGCCGATCTCGCTGACCCGGTTGACCTCACTGGTCTGGCCGATCTTGCCGACCTGGCTGGCCTCGCTGGTCTGGCCGAGGCGCCGGCCCCGGTCGACCTCGCTGGTGTGACTGACCTCGCCGACCCGGTTGGCCTCGCTGGTCCGGCTGAGCTCGCCGCCCCGGCTGAGCTCGCCGCCCCGGTTGGCCTCGCCGCCGCAGTTGACCCCGCCGGTCTGGCCGAGGTGCCGGCCCCGGCTGACCTCGCTGGTGTGGCCGATCTCGCCGACGCGGTTGGCCTCGCCGCCCCGGCTGACCTCGCTGGTGTGGCCGATCTCGCCGCCCCGGTTGACCTCGCCGACCCGGCTCGCCTCGCCGGTCCGGTTGACCTCGCTGGTCTGGCCGAGGTGCCGGCCCCGGTCGACCTCGCTGATATGGCTGACCTCGCCGGTCTGGCTGACCTCGCCGCTCGGGATGGGTTGGTTGGCCCGGCCGATCTCGCCGACCCGGCTGGCCTCGCCGACCCAGCTGACCTCGCTGGTCTGGCTCGCCTCGCCGACCCGGCTGACCTCGTCGACCCGGCTCGCCTCGCCGGCCGATCTCGCCGCCCGGCTGGCCTCGCTGGTGTGACTGACCTCGCTGGTCTGGCTCGCCTCGCCAACACGGCCGATCTCGCCGCCCCGGTTGACCTCGCCGACCCGGCTCGCCTCGCCGACACGGTTGGCCTCGCCGGTCTGGCCGGTCTCGCCGACGTGGTTGGTCCGGCTGGTGTGACGGGGCCGGTCGGGCCGACTGTTTCGCTTCGGTCGGTCGTCGCGTTCTGGACGGTGTGGGTGATCGCTCGGGGGGCTCGGGCGTCCTGGTCGGGCTGGCCTGGACGGCCTCGCCGCTTCCGCTCGGTCGGGCCGGGTGCCTCCGTGCGACGGTCTTGGTCCGGTCCAATCGCCGCTGGGCGGCCGGGCGCGTACCGCGTGGTGGTGGCCGGCCGGTGCGGCGCTCGGGGCGCGCTGGCGCCCGCGTGGCGGGTCGCTGGCGTACGGATGGGAGGGCCGGCTCGCGCCGGGGGCGTGGCCACCTCGTGTACGGCGGGGGTACGGCGCTCGCTCGGCCCGGGCTCCGCGACCCGGGCGGGCGCCCCCCAGCGGGCCCGGGCGACGTTCCGTACCTCGATCTGACCTCGCCGCGACCGTTCCCTGTCGTTGCGATCGCGTAGAGCGAACACATATGACGACGCGCCCGCGCGCCCGCCCCGCGAGCCCCCGTGGCTATGCCGCGAAGCGGCCCGTGCGCCCCGGCTCCCGGGCCCCTTCGTCAGCGTCCTCCGGAGCGTCGCCCGCCGCCGACACCTGTCCCGGCTCCGCTCGCGGAAGGGTTCGCGCGGGGCGAACTCCGCGTCGGTCGCCCCGGCCTTGAGCCCTCGCGCGCTCGCCCCGGTGGAGCGGGGTCCGGGGCCGGCGCGCCCGGTCGCCGGCCCCGTTCGCGAACGTCCTCGCGGGGTGCGGGTCGCCGCCGCCGGCGCCCGTTCCGGGGGCGCCGGCGGGCCGCACGCCCTGCTCCCGCCGGGTCCCGGGCGGTCACTCCCCGTCGGCGCTCCCGTGGAGCGGCCTTGCACTCTCATGGGTCGAGTGCTAATCATTGGCGTTAGCACTCTGATGTCGAGAGTGACAGCAGGACCGGGTCGGTGAGGCCCGCAGGCCGGGTGGGGAAGGAACCGCTCGGCAGGCAGGCCGTCCGTCGCGGGCGCCGCGCGCGGTCCGGAGTATCCACCCTCCCCCAGCCACTGGCCGGGGGGACCCCCAGTCCTGGGAGGACCACTTCACATGGCCAAGATCATCGCGTTCGACGAGGAGGCACGGCGCGGTCTCGAGCGCGGGATGAACCAGCTCGCCGACGCCGTCCGGGTCACCCTCGGTCCCAAGGGCCGCAACGTCGTCCTTGAGAAGAAGTGGGGCGCCCCCACGATCACCAACGATGGTGTGTCCATCGCCAAGGAGATCGAGCTCGAGGACCCGTACGAGAAGATCGGCGCCGAGCTGGTCAAGGAGGTCGCGAAGAAGACGGACGACGTCGCCGGTGACGGCACGACGACCGCGACCGTCCTGGCCCAGGCGCTCGTCAAGGAGGGCCTGCGGAACGTCGCCGCCGGCGCCAACCCGATGGCCCTCAAGCGCGGCATCGAGAAGGCCGTCGAGGCCGTCTCCGGCGCCCTCCTTGAGCAGGCGAAGGATGTCGAGACCAAGGAGCAGATCGCTTCCACGGCCTCCATCTCCGCCGCCGACACCCAGATCGGCGAGCTCATCGCCGAGGCGATGGACAAGGTCGGCAAGGAAGGCGTCATCACCGTCGAGGAGTCGCAGACCTTCGGGCTTGAGCTGGAGCTCACCGAGGGCATGCGCTTCGACAAGGGCTACATCTCGGCGTACTTCGCCACCGACATGGAGCGTATGGAGTCGGCTCTCGACGACCCGTACATCCTGATCGTCAACTCCAAGATCTCCGCGGTCAAGGACCTGCTGCCGCTCCTCGAGAAGGTCATGCAGTCCGGCAAGCCGCTGCTGATCATCGCCGAGGACGTCGAGGGCGAGGCCCTGTCCACCCTGGTGGTCAACAAGATCCGTGGCACCTTCAAGTCCGTCGCCGTCAAGGCCCCGGGCTTCGGTGACCGCCGCAAGGCCATGCTCGGCGACATCGCCATCCTCACCGGTGGCACCGTCATCTCCGAGGAGGTCGGCCTCAAGCTGGAGAACGCCGGTCTCGACCTGCTGGGCCGCGCCCGCAAGGTCGTCATCACCAAGGACGAGACGACCATCGTCGACGGTGCCGGTGACAGCGACCAGGTCCAGGGCCGCGTCAACCAGATCCGCGCCGAGATCGAGAACTCGGACAGCGACTACGACCGCGAGAAGCTGCAGGAGCGCCTGGCGAAGCTCGCCGGCGGTGTCGCGGTGATCAAGGCCGGTGCCGCCACCGAGGTCGAGCTCAAGGAGCGCAAGCACCGCATCGAGGACGCCGTTCGCAACGCGAAGGCCGCCGTCGAGGAGGGCATCGTCGCCGGTGGTGGCGTGGCCCTCATCCAGGCCGCCGCCGTCTTCGAGAAGCTTGAGCTCGAAGGTGACGAGGCCACCGGTGCCGCCGCGGTGAAGCTGGCCCTTGAGGCCCCGCTGAAGCAGATCGCCGTCAACGCCGGCCTTGAGGGTGGCGTCGTCGTCGAGAAGGTGCGCAACCTGACCGTCGGCCACGGCCTCAACGCCGCGACCGGTGAGTACGTCGACATGATCGCCGAGGGCATCCTCGACCCGGCGAAGGTCACGCGCTCCGCGCTGCAGAACGCCGCGTCGATCGCCGCGCTGTTCCTCACCACCGAGGCCGTCATCGCCGACAAGCCGGAGAAGGCCGCCCCCGCGGGCGCCCCGGGCGGCATGCCGGGCGGTGACATGGACTTCTGATCCGCCTCGCGGATCGGCTGCTCCTACGAACGAGGGCGGCACCCCCCAGGGGGTGCCGCCCTCGGGCGTTGTCCTGCCCGGCCCCGGGCCCGGGCGAAACGTCGCGTGACCTCCCGCGACCTCGCCGGACCTGGTGGGACCTCACGGCCGGGTACGGGCTGGCGCGCGACGCGCGCGTCGGCGGCGGTCGCGGGTGCGTCAGGCGGTGCGGGCGGCGTCGATCGCCACCCGCAGGTGGCCGTTCGCGTCGGCGAGCAGGCGCCGGGCGGCCGGCGCGTCCACGTCGGCGACCAGGGTGAGGATGGCGTCCTTGACCTCGCCGTCGGTGGCCGCCAACGCCTCCTCGATCCGCTCCTCCGGAGCGCCGGTGGCCAGCGCGACGATGCGCCGCGAGCGGGCGCGCAGCTTGTCGTTGGAGGCCCGCAGGTCCACCATCAGGTTCCCGTACGTCTTGCCCAGCCGGATCATGGTCAGTGTCGAGATCATGTTGAGGACGAGCTTCTGCGCCGTGCCCGCCTTCAGCCGGGTGGAGCCGGTGAGCAGCTCGGGGCCGACGACGACCTCGATGCCGTGCTCGGCCGCGCCCGCCAGCGCCGAACCCGCGTTGCACGCCAACCCCACGGTCAGCGCGCCGTGCTCGCGCGCGTACGTCACGGCCCCGACGGCGTACGGCGTACGCCCCGACGCGGAGACGCCGACCACGCTGTCGCGGTCGGTCAGCTTCAGCGCGGCCAGGTCGGCGGCGGCCAGTTCGCCGCTGTCCTCGGCGGCCTCCGCCGAGGTGACCAGCGCGCTCGGGCCGCCCGCGATGAGCCCGACGACCTGCTCGGGGTCCGCGTTGAAGGTCGGCGGACACTCGCTCGCGTCCAGTACTCCGAGCCGCCCCGCGGTGCCCGCGCCCGCGTAGATCAGCCGGCCGCCGTCGGCCATGCGCGCGGCGATCGCGTCGATGGCCGCCGCGACGCGCGGGAGCTGGTCGGCGACGGCGGTGGGGACGGCGGCGTCCTCCGCGTTCATCAGCCGGGCGATGGCGAGGGTGTTGAGCCGGTCGACGTCGGCGAGTTCGGGGCGGAACGCCTCCGTCGTCAGGGTGTCGAGCTGGGCTCGGAGCTGGTCGGGTGCTGCGTCGTCGGCGCTGCTGTTCATGGCGGCGGGGGCTCTTTCTTGGTACGGGTCGGGGGGAGACGCGAGGGGGAGCGGGGCCGGGACGCGTACGGGGCGCGGCGCGGGAGGGGTGTACCCCGCCGGGGGGGCGGTGGTGGGGCGGGGTCAGCGGCCCGCGCGGGGGTCGCGCCGGTGCGCCAGCGCCTCGTACGACGCCGACAGGGCCGGCGCGGCGGTCGCGTACGTGCGCTGCGCGACGCCGACGAACAGGCAGTCCACCACCAGGAGTTGGCTCGTACGGCTCGACATGGCCGCCGGGCGCAGCTCGCTCTCGCGGGCCGTGGAGGTGGTCAGCACCAGGTCCGCGTACTGCGCCACCTCCGCCTGCGGGTGCCCGGTGATCGCCACCGTCGTCGCGCCCTGGTCGAAGGCCCGGCGCAGCGGCTCGATGACGTCGACGGTGCGGCCCGAGTGCGTGACGGCGATGGCCACGTCGCCCGGCCGTAGCTGCACGGCGGCCGTGACCGCCAGGTGCGGGTCGGAGTGGGCGTGCGCGACCAGGCCGATGCGCAGCAGCTTCTGTACGAGGTCCTGGCAGACCAGGCCGGAGGCGGCGATGCCGTACGCGTCGACACGGCGGGCGGCCACCAGGGCCGCGACGGCCGCGTCGAGCTGGCCCACGTCCAGCGCGGCGGCCGTGTCCGCCAGGCACTGCCGCTCCTCCTCGGCGAGCTTGGCCACGACGTCGGCGATCGGGTCGTCCACCGCGATGTCGGCGGTGACGGCGGGCGCGCGGCCCGCGCTCTGCTGTGCGGCGAGCGCGGCCAGCGCCAGCCGCAGGTCCCGGTAGCCCGGGTAGCCGAGGACGCGGGCGGTGCGCACCACGGTGGCCTCGCTGGTGCCGGTGCGCTCCGCGAGGCCGGTGACGGTGAGCGCGGCACAGCCGGCCGGATCGGCGGCGACGGTCTCGGCGACCCGCTGCATGGAGCGGGTCATGGACGGGGCCAGGGCGCGGACCTTGGCCGTCAGGGCGGCCGGGGCCGGCGGCGGGGCGTCCACCCCGATGAAAGTTTCTTTCAGTTTGCTGCTCACCTCTGAAAGGTATTTTCAGGCATGGCGGGCGTCAACCCCGCCCGCCCCCGACAATGGAGGCATGGAGCTCGAACAGACACTGCACATGGCCCGGTCGCTGGTGCTCGCCGACCTGTCGGCCGGAGACGTGGCGCGGGCGGACGTGGTCTCGCTCGTGGAGGACGCGGTGGCCCACCGTCGGTGGTGGGTCGAGCAGTGGCCCCAGGGGTCGGAGTTCGTGGCCGGCCTGGTCGCCCAGGACGTACAGGACGCGCTTCTCGAACGGTACGGGCGGTGGCCGCTGTGCCCGGTGTGCGTGAGCGGGGGCGATCCGCACGCGCTGGAGGTGGAGCCCGAGTTGGGCGCGGACCCGCACTGGGTGTGCGTGAAGACCACGGTGTCCGTCGCCCGGGTGGGCGCGCTCGCCGAGGTGATCTCGGGCGGCGCCGGTCGCGCCCGCAGACCCGGGGACGACCACTGATGGCCGTGTACATCGACCCGCCGGTCTGGCCCGGCCACGGCCGCATGTGGTCGCACCTGGTCAGCGACGTCTCGTACGCGGAACTGCACGACTTCGCCGAGCGGATCGGCGCCCCGCGACGGGGCTTCGACCGCGACCACTACGACCTGCCGTCCAGCAGTTACGCGGCGGCCGTGGACGGCGGCGCGATCGAGGTGACCAGCAAGGAACTGGTGCGGCGGCTCACCCAGGCCGGACTGCGGCGCCCGAAGCAGGGCGGCGACGGGGGCGCGCTCCCGCGCGCGGACAGCCTGGGCGAACCGGGTTCGGCGGGCGGCGCGGCGCCGTGACCGTTGGCGTCTGACCGTGAGCCCTGGCCTGGCGCCGTAACCGTCGCGTGCCGCCGCGACTCCTGGCGTGCCGCCGTGCCCGTGGCCTGGTGGTGTGTGGCGCGGCCCGGGGGTGTGTGGCTGCGGCCCGCCGGCGCCCCCCGGTGTGGCCGGCCCGGGCGCCATGGCCCTGACGCGGCCGGCCCCGCCCGTGGCCCGTCCCGCCCGTGGCCCGTCCCGTCGGTGGCCTCTCCCGCCGGGTCGCCCACCGGGCCGATGTGAGCCGGCGACCCGCCTCGCCCCCCCGCCGCGAGGGCGTGGCGGGTCGGCGGGCCGGCGAGTTCGTGAGTGGTTGATGCGGCGGGTCGGCGGGTCGGCACGTGCGTGCGCTGGCGGGTCGGCGGGTTGAGGGGCCTGGGCCCGGGGGTCGAGGTTGGCGCGTTGGGCGTTCCGGGGTGTTTCGGGTGCCACCGGCCCGTGCGTACGCCGCCGGGTCGTACGGGTCTGGCCCGCTCGCGGGCCGCTGGGCGACGGCCGGGAGGGCCCGCCGCGCGGCCGGAGGGGCGGGCCGGCGGGCGGGAGTCGACGGCGGTCTACGGGGCGGGGCAGGTCTCCTGGGCCGTGACCGTGCTGCACGTGGCCGGGGTGGTGGCGGGTTCCGGTGTGGAGGTGGCCACCACGCGGGAGCCGGTCTCGGCGGACGGCGTCCGCTGGTGGATGCGCGAGGACACGGCCGTCATGCCGACCGCGAGGGCGGCCATCGCGGCGGCGGTCCAGGCGACGGCGGAGTAGCCCCAGCCGGCGCCGATGACCAGGCCGCCGAGCCAGGGGCCGACCGTGTTGCCGATGTTGAACGCCGAGGTCGTGGTGGCCCCGGCGAGGGTGGGCGCGGCGCTCGCGACGTTGAACATGCGCGCGTTGAGCGCGGGCGCGGTGGCGAACGCGGTGACGCCGAGCAGCAGTGACAGGGTCACGGCGGCGACGGGCCAGTGGGCGGTGAGCGCCAGCAGCGTGAGCACGGCCGTCGAGGCCGCGATGCCGCCGTAGATGGTGCCGAAGAGGTGCGCGTCCGCGAAGCGCCCGCCGATGGCCGTACCGATGAGCGCGCCGACGCCGAACAGGCCGAGCACCGTGGGCACCCAACTCTCCTTCAGGCCCGCCGAATCGGTCAGCAGCGGCCCGAGGTAGGAGAAGAGCGCGAAGACGGCAGCACCGTTGAGGGCCGTGGTGACCAGCGCGAGCCACACCTGTCGGTCCCGGTAGATGAGTAGTTCCCTACGGAGCGAGGGCGCGTCGTCGCCGGTGGCCGGCGCGGTGCGGGGCACCAGGGCGATGACGCCGACCAGCCCGAGCACGGAGAGCCCGGCCACGGCCCAGAAGGCGGCCCGCCAGCCGGCGTGCTGGCCCAGGAACGCGCCCGCCGGAACGCCCGCGATGTTGGCGATGCTGAGCCCGCCGACCATGACGGCCATCGCCCGCGCCCGCGCCGTGACCGGTACCAGCGAGACGGCTACCGCCGCGCCCACCGCCCAGAACCCGGCACAGGCGAGCGCGCTGACCACCCGGGAGACGAACAGCACGTTGTACGTGGGGGCGAGCGCGCCGGCTATCTGGCCGAGCCCGAAGACGGCGAGCAGGGCGATCAGGGTCGTCCGGCGCGGCAGCCGGAGCGTCGCGGCGGCCAGCACCGGGGCGCCGACCACCATGCCGACGGCGAAGGCGGAGACCAGCAGGCCGGCCTTCGGGATGGACACGCCCAGGTCGCGGGCGAGGGGCTGGAGCAGCCCGGAGAGCATGAATTCGGACGTGCCCAGAGCGAAGACCGACAGGCCCAGGACGTAGACCGCGATCGGCATGCGGTAGGGCGCCGCGGGTGACGGGAGGGGCGCGGGGGCAGTGGGTGAAGCTGTGGGTTCAGTGGGGACGGGCATGACAGGCTTGAACGTTGACGCGGGGTTCGGCATTCCCGCCGCGCCGCCGCTACCTGTCGTCTTTCAGCAGGTCACGCCGCCGTTGAGCGAACCGACCGGTAGGTTCGGCGCGTAGACGGAGGGTGCCGCCGGTGGCTCGGGCGGGCGGCACCCGGTCGAGCACCGCCCGGTTCGCGGTGCTCCGCCGACGGTGTCCGGCCCGCGCGGTCGGGGCGCCGGCGGGGAGGTCGCGGCGCGGCCGGGACCACCGCGCGGGGGCGTCCGGCGCCCCTGTCGCCCGTCCCGCCGTGGCCGAAACGGCCCTACGCGCCGAGCAGCTCCAGTTCGGTGGCGAGGTTGCGGCGCGCCACCCGCTCCCAGCGGTCGTGTCCGGTCGGCGTCCTGAACAGCCGCTCCAGGGTCAGGAGTTGGCGCAGTACGTCGGCCCGGCCGGCCCGGAACGTCTCGTCGGGCACGAACGCGTACTCCGCGCGCACCGCCGCCGCGTACGCCGCGTACTCCCGTGGGCCGCCCGCCAGCACGGCCAGGTCCGCGTCGCACAGGACGGCGCCGTTGTGGTCCCCGTCGGCCGGGTCGTGGTCGACGGTCAGCCGCACCAGACGGGCCACCTCGGCGGTCCCGGCCGGCGAGAGGCCCGCCTCCGGCAGGGCGCGCTCGGCCAGGCGGGCGCTGCGCTCCTCGTTGGTCGAGCGGTCCGGGCGGTAGACGGCGTCGTGGAACCAGGCCGCCAGCCGCACCGCGTCGGGGTCGTCCGCGTGGTGGGCCAGCTCGTCGACCCGGTCGAGCACCGCGACCAGGTGGTCGGTGGTGTGGTAGCGCCGGTGCGGCTCGGCCCACCGGTCGAGGAGGTGCTCGCCGTACGGGAGCGGGCCGGGGCCCTCGGCGTCCCCGCGCGCGGCGGTCAGCGTCTGCGTCCAGCGGGAGAGCAGCGCCCGGGTGGCCGGATGCGGGGGGCCGGCCTGTGCGGGTGGCGCCGCCGCCGGCGTGCCGTGCGGGTCCGGCGGGCGCGGGTCCGCACGGCGCTCGGCGGGGTGCCGCGCGGCGCGCTCCTCGGGTGCCGACGCGCCCGGGGCGGGCCGCTGGCGCGTGCCGGCCCGGCCGCCACCTCGCGCGGCCTCGTCGGGCGGGTCCGCGTCGGGCGGGGTGGCGCCGGAAGCGGGCCTGTCGGCGGGGGCGTTGGCGGCCGGGGCCTCCTCGGAACGGTGGGCGCCGGAGGGGGGTTCGCCGGGGGAGGGGGCGGGGTGTGGCACGGGGTCGGGCATAAGCCAATTGTGAGGTACACCTTCCGGTCGCCGCCCGGCGTGTGGCAGGCTGTGTTACATGTCTAGACCAATTCTTGAGGTGATCGCGCTCGGCGTGGACGACGCGATCGCGGCCGAGGCCGGAGGGGCGGACCGCCTCGAACTGGTCACCGACATGGCCGCCGACGGGCTCACTCCCACGCTCGACGGCTTCACCGCGATCCGGTCCGCCGTCGACCTCCCGCTGCGCGTGATGCTGCGGGCCACGGACGGCTTCACCGCGGGCGGCGCGAGCGACGTGGCCGCGCTGTGCGCGAGCGCGCGGGAGCTGCGCGCCGCGGGCGCCGACCAGTTCGTCTTCGGCTTCCTCAACGACGCGGGCCAGCCCGACCTGGCGACCGTCCGCGCGCTGGCCGACGCCATCGAGGGCGCGCCCTGGACCTTCCACCGCGCCATCGACCGGGCCGCCGACCGCGACCTGGCCCGCAAGCGCCTGGTCGGGCTGCCCGGCCTCGACACGTACCTGACGGCGGGCGCCGCGCAGGGCGTGGACGCCGGCCTGGACGCCCTGGTCGCCGAGGCGGCCCGGGGCGCGAACGGCGAACCCGGGTACGAGCCGACCATCCTCGTCGGCGGCGGCCTGCGCCTCGACCACCTGCCCGCCCTGCGCGCGGCGGGCGTCAACGCCTTCCACATCGGCGGCGCGGCCCGCCCGCGGGGCTGGACCGGCCCGGTCGCGGCGGAAGCGGTGGCCGCCTGGCGCGCCGCCCTCGACACCCCGGTGGCCGTCGGCTGAGCGAGGCCGGCGCCCGGCGCCGGCGACGCCCCCGCCATCTCGCCATTCCTCCGTCCTCCGTTCGGGCCACTCTGGCGCGGGCGGGGCGATCCTCCCGGGAGGAAGGGAGGGAGGAGTCGGGCGGGGCGGGCGGCGGGATCGGGTGTCGCGGGTCGGCGTGCGTCGCGCCCGGGTGCAAGCCGTGTGCCGCGTCGGAGTGCGCCGCGCGAGGCGTACACCGGTTACGTCGGCGTGCTGACGCGGCGTCAACAGGCTTACTGGTGAGGCGAGTTGACCGCCCCCCGGCTGCCGTGTCGTACGCCCTGGCAGCGCCGGATACGGGGGGAGCGGGGCGAGGCGGGCCGGGCCGAGGCTGGCTCGGGGTCACGCGGGGCGGGGCCCGGCCGGGGAAGAGACGAAGGATCGGCGCCCGCGCGGAGGGGCCGAGCCCGGGACGCCGCACGGGAACGCGGACGGTCAGTCGCCCTCGGGCGCGTCCACGAACCCCATCGTCCGGTTCATCGCGATCGCGCTCGCGTTGGCCGGGTGGTGGATCGTCCGCACCGTGGGTACGCCCCACTCCCGGACGAAGGCCATGCCGTACGTCTTCATGGCCAGGGAGAGCCCCCGCCCCCGGTACGCCGCGCGTACCCCGGTCATCTCGTTCATCGCGAAGCCGCTGTGGCGCGAGGTGGCCGCCAGCCCCGCCCACACGTCGCCGTCCAGGGCGAGCACCACGCCGCGCGGGTCGTACGAGGGATCGTCGAAGCGCCGCACCACGAACTCCTCGTAACTGAAGAACTCCCCGCGCTCCGGGATGTCGGCCGAACACTCCTTGTTCAGCTCGTACAGCGCCCGCCGGTGCTCCGGCGTGTCCCCCAACTCGGCGAGCGTGACCAGTCGCAACCCCTCGGCCCGACACCGCTCCACGTACGACGCGAACCGCGCCCCGTCGAACCCCGCGACATCGAGTTCAAGCCGCACCCAGCGATCGGTCACGCCCCCACCCCTTCCCGGCCCGAGCCCACGTGGGCCAGTCACCCACGCCTCTCCATCCTCAACCACCACCCCTCGCCACACAAGATCATGTCGTGTGGGCGGTGCGGCAGGGGTGGGTTCGCCGCTCTCGCCTGCCGGTCCGCCAGGTGGGGGCGGTCCGCCGGCACCGCCGGTGTGCCGGGCCGGCGGGCCCACCCCGCCCGCTACGCCGCCGTCGCGGCGGGCGCTGTCGGCTCCGCCAGCTCCGCCGGCAGGGGCTCGGCGTGGACGATGGTCAGGCCCGAGACGGCGCGGGTGAGGGCGACGTAGAGGCGGCGTAGGCCGGTGCGGTGGGCCGGGACCCGGGCCTGGTCCGTGGCCTTCGGCTCGGCGGGCGGGGCGCCCTCGCCTCCAGCGCTCGCTCCACCCTCGCCTCGGTCGTGCGAGCGGCGCTCGCCTTCGGTGTGTGACCCGCCCTCGCTGTCGGGCCGCAGCGCGGTGGTCGACTCGGCCTCGCTTCCGGCGGTCAACTCGCCGTCCCTTCCGGTGGCTGACGTGCCGTCCGGTGCGGGGATCGGGTGCGGCGTGGGGAGGGTCAGGAGGGGTTCGCCGGCCACTACGGCGGCTGGCTCGTCCAGGACGACGTAGTCGTACTCCAGGCCCTTGGCCAGGGAGGCGGGGACCAGGGTCAGCCGGGCGTCGGGGGTGGTCTCCTCGCCCGGGGACAGGTGGCTGAGGCCGGCCGTCGACAGGGCGGACGCCAGCGCCGGGACGCGGGCGTCGGCGGCGATGAGGCCCACCGAACCCTCCCGCTCCAGAGCCTGCCGGCAGGCCGCGACCACCTCCGCGTCCAGCGCCTCGGTGCTCCCGTCGGGCGCCGCCCCCGGGTCGGCGGGTCGTGCTCGGCGGAACTCCAACGAGCCCGGCGACTCACGTACCGACGTCGCCTCGGCCAGGTCGGGGGCGATGGACGGGAGCAGCCGGGAGGCGTACGCGATGACCTCGCGCGGCACGCGGAAGCCACGGGTCAACTCTTCAACCCTGGCATCCGGCTTGCCGAGATGGTGCAGGGCCTCGGCCCAACTGCCGGTCGCCCACGGCGTGGTGCCCTGCGCGATGTCGCCGAGGACGGTCGCCGAACCCGTCGTGCAGCGGCGGCCCACCGCGCGGTACTGCATCGGCGACAGGTCCTGCGCCTCGTCCAGGACCACGTGCCCGAGCGAGGGGGTGCGCTCGATCAGGTCGGCCGCCTCGTCGATCAGCACCGTGTCCGCCGCCGACCACCTGGCCGACTTCGGCCCCCGGGCCGGCTTCTCCCACAGCAGCGCGCGCTGTTCGTCGGCGCTGAGCAGGCCCGCCGCGTGCTCGGCCAGCGCGTCGGCGTCGGACAGGAGCCGGAGCACAAGCTTGGCCGGGTCGACCGCCGGCCAGACCTCCTTGACCACGGCCTTGACCGCCGCGTTACGGGCCACCGCGTCCTGCACCCGGTCGTCCGGCGCCTCGCCGGCCTGCTCCATGCGCACCAGCACGGCGTGCGCGATGCGCTGCGGCAGGGCCGCCCGGGCCGCCCCGTACCGGATGTCGCGGGCCAGCAGCTCCCGCACGAGCTCCTCCACCTCGTACGCCGGCACCCGCCACCGCCGCGAACCGCGCACCACGACCACCGGATCCCGTGGCATCCGCACCCCCGACCGCAGCGCCCGCCGCAACACCTCGGCCATCCGCGCGTCGCCCTTGATCCGGGCCCGTTCCGCGCTGTCCGTGCCGCGCACCTCCACATGGGCCACCAGGTCGGCCACCGTCGCCTGCTTGACCTGGAGCTCGCCGAGCGCCGGCAGCACCTGCTCGATGTAGCTGAGGAAGGACTGGTTGGGCCCGATGACCAGGGTGCCGGTGCGCGCCAGGCGCTCGCGGTGCGCGTACAGCAGGTACGCCACCCGGTGCAGGCCGACGGCGGTCTTCCCGGTCCCCGGCGCGCCCTGCACACAGACGGTGCCACCGATGCCGGCCCGGACGATCTCGTCCTGCTCCGGCTGGATCGTCGCGACGATGTCACGCATCGGCCCCACGCGCGGGCGCTCGATCTCGGACTGGAGGAGTTGGCTGGTTCGTTCGCCGGCGTCGGCGCCGGGCCCGCTGAGCGGCTCGTCCTCGTACGCGGTCAACTCGCCGCCGGTGTAGCCGAAGCGCCGCCGCAGTACGACGTCCATCGGCTTCTTCGGGGACGCCTGGTAGAAGGGTTGCGAGATGGGCGCGCGCCAGTCGATGACCATGGGGTCGCCGCCGGCGTCGTGCACGTGCCGACGCCCGATGTAGAACCGGTCGCCGACCTCGTCCGCCGTGCTCCCCGGCGCGGGCCGGTCGGCCGGGGTGGGTTCGGCGGGTGTCTCGATGGTGTGGTGGGCGTGCCCGTAGTCGAGGCGCCCGAAGAACAGCGGGGTGTCGGACAGGTCGGCGAGTGCCTTGATCCGCTCGTCGATGGTGTGCCGCAGGGACTCGGCGCTGACCCAGTTCCCGGCCGTGTCCGTGGTGTCGAGCGCCTCCGCGTCCGCGCGCATGGCCCGCAGCGCGGAGCGCGAGGCGGCCAGGTGCGCCCGCTCCCTGCCGAGCGGCCCGCCGTCGTCGGTCGCGGCCCCGGTCGGCGGGTCGGCGGGCGCCGGCCCGCCGGGGTCCGCCGGCGGACCGGGCCGCCCGGTGGTCGGGTCGGGCGGCTCGTCGGCACGGGTGCGGTGCGATGCGGCGGGTTCCTGGGCGTGCGCGGGCACGGTGTTGCCTCCGGCTGTGGTGCGAGGGCGTACGAGGTGCGCGGGGGCGTAGTACGAGATGCACGACGGCGCGCCTGGGCGCACGTCGACGCACGACAGCCTCCGCGCGGATGTGAGCGAGGACCGACCGGTTTCCGTCCGGTCGGCGGCGCTCCCTGGCAGTGAGGGAGGCGGGGAGCCCCCGGGCGTGGCCGGGGAAGAGCGAGAGTTTAACCACCGGGGCGGGCGGGCGCGACCGGTTATCTCGTGAGCACCGTCGCGGGGTCCCGCTCACGGGTCCCGCACCGGCCCGCGCGTGCGGGGGGCGGGGCGTTGTCTCGGGGGCGGGCGGGGTGGGGTCGGGCGAGGTCGGGCGGGGTGGGGCTCGGCCGCCGGGGGGAGCGGGGGTGGAGGTTGTCAGGGTTGGGCTCCACCTCCCGTAGGGGATGCCGTAGGACCGGAGGGGGAGGGGCGGACACCGACGGTTACACCGGCAGGTCGATGTCTGGGCCAGGTGCGGCATCGATGATGGTTCACATGAGCACCGCGACGATCGCCTCCAGCCCCCTCGCCCCGACGACCAGCGGTTTCGGCGCGGCACCGCTGCCCTCCGGAGCCCCCGCCGCCTGCGCCACGGCCTCCGCGCCGCGCACCGGCGAGCCCGCCCGCTCCCGCCGCCCGCTGGGCACCGCGATGCACGCCGTCAAGGCGTTCGCCGGCGCCGCGTTCCGCGTGGCCGTCCTCGGCGACTACGCGGACGCGGGCGTACGCAAGCGGTAGCGGCCCCCGGCCCACGCGCTGACCCCCGGCCCGCACGCCCCCACGCCAGCCCCGACCCCCACGCCGGCCATCACGACCGGCCGAGCCACCCGCACTCCGCCCGACCGCCCCACCCGCACCACGCCGGCCGCCACGACCGTGCCGAGCCACCCGCACCATGCCGTACACCGCGACCGCCCGACCGCCCGCACTCCGCGACCGCCCGCACGCGCCGCCGTCCCGCCTCGATCGCGTACGCCACTGTCACGACCCCCGTGGCCGTACGCGGCGCTCGTGCCGAAGCACCACCGTGCCGAAGCACCACCGCCCTGACGCGACACCGCCCTGACGCGACACCGTGCTGGCGCACCACCGCCCTGACACACCACCGCGCTGGCGCGCGCCGCCGCACCGACACAGCGCCGCCGTGCCCGTACGCCGGCGCACCGCGATCCGACGTCCTACCTCGCGCCCACGGCGCGTACCCGCCTCACCCGACCCGCTCCACCTGACTCGCCGCGCCCGGTGTCTCCCGCCCGCCCCGTCCGGCGCGTGCGTCCAGTTCGGCGCGCCCGCTTCGGTCGGTCTCGGCCGGCCTCACACGTGCTCGTCACACGTCCTCGTCCGTGAGGAGTTCGCTCGCGTCGACGATCCGGTACGCGTAGCCCTGCTCGGCCAGGAAGCGCTGGCGGTGGGCGGCGAAGTCCTGGTCGATCGTGTCGCGGGCGACCACCGAGTAGAACCGGGCCTCGTGCCCGTCCGCCTTCGGGCGCAGCACCCGGCCGAGCCGCTGGGCCTCCTCCTGGCGTGACCCGAACGTGCCGGAGACCTGGATGGCCACCGTCGCCTCGGGCAGGTCGATGGAGAAGTTGGCCACCTTGGAGACGACGAGGACGGACAGTTCGCCGGCGCGGAAGGCGTCGAAGAGCCGTTCCCGCTCGGCGTTGCTCGTCTCGCCCTTGATCACCGGCGCGCCCAGGTGCTCGCCGAGTTCGTCGAGCTGGTCGATGTACTGCCCGATGACCAGTGTCTGCTCGCCCTGGTGCCGCTTGACCAGCGCTTCGGTGATCCGCCGCTTGGAATCGGTGGTCGCGCAGTAGCGGTACTTCTCCTCGGCCTCGGCCGTGGCGTACGTCAGCCGCTCGCTGTCGGTCAGGTTGACCCGCACCTCGACGCAGTCGGCGGGTGCGATGTAGCCCTGCGCCTCGATCTCCTTCCACGGCGCGTCGAACCGCTTGGGGCCGATCAGCGAGAAGACGTCCGACTCGCGGCCGTCCTCGCGGACCAGCGTGGCCGTCAGGCCCAGCCGGCGCCGCGCCTGGAGGTCGGCGGTGAACTTGAACACGGGCGCCGGCAGCAGGTGCACCTCGTCGTAGACGATCAGGCCCCAGTCCCGGGAGTCGAAGAGTTCCAGGTGCGGGTAGACGCCCTTCCGGCGGGTCGTCAGCACCTGGTAGGTGGCGATGGTGACCGGCCGGATCTCCTTGCGCGTACCGCTGTACTCGCCGATCTCGTCCTCGGTCAGCGAGGTGCGCCGGACCAGCTCGTGCTTCCACTGCCGGGCCGAGACGGTGTTGGTCACCAGGATCAGCGTGGTGGCCTTCGCCTCGGCCATCGCGCCCGCGCCCACCAGCGTCTTGCCCGCGCCGCACGGCAGCACGACCACGCCGGAGCCGCCGTGCCAGAAGCCCTCGACGGCCTGCTTCTGGTACGGGCGCAGCGACCACTGGCTCTCGTCCAGCGCGATCGGGTGCGCCTCGCCGTCCACGTATCCGGCCAGGTCCTCGGCCGGCCAGCCCAGCTTGAGCAGGGTCTGCTTGATCTGCCCGCGCTCGGAGGGGTGCACCGCGACGGTGTCCGCGTCGATGCGCGTCCCGACCAGCGGCTGGACCTTCTTCGAACGCAGCACCTCTTCCAGCACCGGCCGGTCGCTGCTCTCCAGGACCAGGCCGTGCGTGGGGTGCTTGAGCAGCCGCAGCCGACCGTAGCGGGCCATCGTCTCCGCGACGTCCACGAGCAGGGCGTGCGGCACCGGGTACCGGGAGAACTCCACGAGCGCGTCCACGACCTGCTCGGCGTCGTGCCCGGCGGCCCGCGCGTTCCACAGGCCGAGCGGTGTCACCCGGTAGGTGTGCATGTGCTCCGGCGCGCGCTCCAGCTCGGCGAAGGGCGCGATGGCCCGCCGACAGGCGTCGGCCTGCTCGTGGTCCACCTCCAGCAGGAGTGTCTTGTCGCTCTGGACGATGAGGGGTCCGTTCACGTGCCTCGCCCTTTCCGCTGGTGACCGGTTCCACTGGTGACCGGCTGGCATCGACGACCGTCCGGGCCGTGCGAGGGCCGCGGGGGCGGCCGACACGGTGGGTCCGGGAGCCGCCCACGCGAGGGGCGGCCAAACAGCCAGTGTCGCGCATCGGGGCGGGGCGCCGGGGTGGGATCCATCACGCGGGGGTGGCGGCGCGCGGGGGAGCGGGTGGTGCGGGGCGCTCGCGCGGCACTCCGGGGCGGTGGGGCGGGGGTGGCCCGGTGCGTGGCGAGGCTGGTGGGGCATGTGGTGCCCCGTGCGGGTGGGGCACGTCTCGTGCGGGGTGGGGGCCGTGCGGGGGCTTCGCGCGGGGCGTGCCGTACGGGCGCGGGGCGTACGGGCGTGAGGGCGTACGGCCTTCGGGCCCGGGGGCTCGGCGTCGGTGCCGAGGGGTGGGGGGCGGCTACAGCGCGTCGTCGGCCAGTTCGGCGACGCCCGTGATGCGGTGCAGTGGATAGGTGCGGACCTCGTCGGCGGTGTGGTCGTAGGCGGTGACGAACCCGCCCTCGACACGTACCGGCGCGATCACGCGCTGGCTCGCGGCGCCGTCCGCGTTGACGTAGCCGATCCACACGGCGGAGCCGGTCAGTGCCGCCGCCTGCATGGTGGCCAGGGTCTCGGCGGAGGTGGTGCGCGGGAGCTGGCCCGGGGCGGTGGCGGGCGTGGGCGCGCCGGCCTCGGCGGCGGTGTCGTCGCTGGTCACGGTGGTCGCGGGGGCGGCCGGCCGGTGGGTGGCGGTCGCGGCCAGGTCCCCGGCGCGGATGGCGCGCACCGCCGCGTGCAGCAGCGTCCCGTCCGGCACCGGCGGCCCGTCGGGGACGGGGGCGGGCGCGGTGCGCGCCGGCGTGCGGTACGCGTCGGCCCGTGTCACCACCACATCCCCCTCGGCGGACTCGGCCGCCGGCGCGTGCCCCAGCTCGCGCAGCCGCTCCAGGAGGACGTCCGGCGCGACCTGCGCGGCCAGTACGGTCGGCGCGAGCCGGCGCAGCCGAAGGCCCGCCGAGCGCCGGTCGGCCAGGATCTCGGCGAGCAGCGCGTCGTCGTCGCAGCGTACGTACGCCGAGGCGGCGCCGACCCGCAGTTGCCCGTGCCGCCGCGCCACGTCGTCGATCAGGTACGCCAACGGCTGCGGCACCGGCGTACGGGAGTGCTCCGCGAGGAAGGCGTGCAGGTCGGCGGCGGCCCGGCCGGTGTCGAGGGCGCGGCGTACCGAGGCGGGCGTGAAGCGGTAGACGGTCGCGCCGCCCTTGGACTCGACGTCGGCGAGTACCCCCAGCACGTCGGCGAGGTGGCGTTCGAGCGGGCCCGGCGCGACGGCGGTCAGGTCGGCCTGGAGGAGCACGTGGTCCAGCGGCTGCGGGAGCAGCGGCGCGAGCAGGCGCGCGGCGGCGGTGGCCCCGGCGGCCAACTCCGCGGTGGTCGGGGCGGGCGTGGAGGGTTCGGCCGGGCCGGCCGGGTCCGCGACGGTGGCCGCTGTGGCCGCTGTGGCCGCTGTGGGGCGGGTCGCGGACCGGCGTGGGGCCGGTGTGGTGGCGCGGCCCGCGCCGGGGGCGGGGTCGTCGGCTGGCGCGTTCGCGCTGGTGGATGGGGTGGCGGCGGGGGGCGCCGGTGCCCCGGCGGGTGGCTCGGGGGGCGCGCTCGGGCCGAGGAGCGCGCGGCCGTGCGCGGCGAGCGCGCCGCGACCGGTCACGCCGAGTTCCTCCGCCTCGGCGAGGGCCCAGCGGGCCAGCCGGGAGCGCGGGTCGTCGCCCGGGGGCGCGTCGGCGTCGGCAGCACCCCGCAACGGGCGCTCCCAGCGCAGCCGGGCCAACAGCGCGTCGGCCGGCACCGCCGACCCGACCGGCACGGAGGCCAGCGACCCGAGCACACGCCGGCGCACCTCGGGCGCGGCACCCCGGTCCAGGTCGGGCCCGAGCGCCGCCAGCGTGCGCCCCTTGCCGTCCCGACCGCCGACCAGCCCCGGCGTCCGGGTGGCCACCAGCCAGGCGGTGGCGAGCCGGGCCCACCGCTGCTCGGCCGGCAGCCGGAGCCACTCGTCGTACGCCGGCGTCGGCGCGAACCGCTCGTCCGCCTCCCCGTCCGAGGCCAGCAGCCCGGCCGCGTACGCCAGCTCGATCCAGAACGCGGCCTGCGACTCCGGTACGTCCAGCGCGGCGGCGGTCCGCTTCAGGTCGCGCACGCTGAGCCCACCCGCCCGCAACACGGCGGGTCCGCCGCTCTGCCACTGGGCGAGGAGCTCCTCGACCGTCGCGAGGGCGGTGTACGCCTGGCCGGCCGCCGCGTTGTCCACCACCTGTGGACGACGCTCGGTCAACGGCGCGAGCGGCGGCCGAACCGGCTCGACCACGCGGTGCGCGCGCCCCCCGCGCAGGAACAGCGCGACCTCGCGCGGCAGGACGACGTTGCGGGGGCCCGCGGGCAGCAGGAGTCCGCGCGCGAGCAACCAGCGCAGATGCGGGGCGGGGCCGGTGCTGGCCTCGGCGCCGGCGGGCGGGGGTGTGGGGGTGCCGCGCGGGCCGGCGGGGGGCGGGTTGGCCGGAGCGCCGGCGCTCTGGTGTGAAGTGGCTGGCGCCCGGTCGGTCGGGGCCTGGCCGGCCGATGCTTGGCCGGTCGGCGAGGGGGTGGTGGGGGCTTGGCCGGTCGTCGACCGTGTGGTCGGTGAGGCGGCGGCCTGGGCGTCCGTGGCCCGGTGGAGGTTGGTCGGAGGCCGGTCGGTCGGGGCACCCGTGGGGTGTGCGCCGGCGGGCGAGGGAGCCTGGTCCGGGCGGGGCGCGCCGCCGGGTGGGCCGCCCGGCGAGTCGTCCGGTGGGCCGACCGTGGTGGCGGGCTTGCCCGGCGCGCCGGCGCGCCGGGCCGTGACCGCCCGGCCGGTCGACGCGGCCCGCGCCGCGCTCACCGCGCCCGCCACGGTCGTGGCCGCGCGGACGTCGGCACGCGCGGTGTCGGGGGTGGGTGCGTCCTCGGTGTGGCCCCGGCTCTGACTCTGGCCCCGGCTCTGGTCCGGGCCCGCCCCGGCCGGGTCGGCGGTGGCCGCGGAGACCGACCCGTACGGCGGCCCCCACATCAGCCGGCGCAACGCCGTACGGGCCTGCGGCGGGGCCGTCTCCAACAGCGCCGTCATCCGCGGGCGATCCGTGAACAGGCTGGTCAGAGCCGCGACAGCGGTCACCGGATCGTGCGTGGCCGGCAACCCGGCGGCGGCGATGACCTCCTGCAACCGGCCAGGCGACATCCCCGCCGTGGCCTCCGCGACGGTCGGCCCGAGCCCGGTGGGCGAGGGCCGGTTGGCGGCCGGGGCCAGCAGTTCGCGGGCGGTACGGATGAGGCGCAGCCGGTCGTCCCCGCCCCAGACCAGCGCCTGCCGCCGCAACGTCGCCACGGCCCGCGGCAGCGCGGCCCGAACCTCCGCCGCGAGGGCGGCGCCCTCCGCCACCGGGCTGACCCCACCCGGGGCACCCCCGTCGGGGCGGGTGTCGTCCCGACGGGCGCGGTCGGAGCGGGCGCCGCTGGTCCGGACGTCAGCGGTCTGGTCGTCTCCCGTCTGGCTGTCAGCGGTCTGACCGTCGGCGCTCTGGTCGTCGTCGAGGCGGCTGCCGTCCGTCCGGGCGTCGTCGGGGTGCGCCTCACGCGGGCGCGCCTCGCGCGAGGCGGCCTCCGCGCCGGGGGCCGTACCCGCCTCGGTCTCCGGCTCCGCCCCCGCGTCCGGATCGCCGGTCATCAGAGCGGCCAGCGTCTCGTACGGGCACGGGTCGGGCGCCACCGCCAGCGCCTCGGCGACCTGCAACGCGAACCGGTCCAGCCGCTCGACCGCCCGTACGACCGAGCCCCGGGTACCAGCCCTGGTGGCGAGCTGGGTGAGGTCGCCAGGCACCGGATTCAGCAGGTCAGGACGGGCGCGCAGCAACAGTTCGAGCGCGCCGTCAGGGCGCCCCCGCAACTCTTCGGCCAGCGTGCGCGGCGCCCCACGGGACCCGCCGTCGCGCCGCCCGGCTCCCCGGCCCCTGCGTACCGCTCCATCCCGCGAGGTGGTCATTCGCCCCACGGTACCGGCAACCCACCCCAACCCCCACGAGCTCGCCCCGAGCCCGGCTAGAGCCCGAATGGACGGCGGATGGGGGGTGCTGGCCGCAAGGGGCTGGCCGCAAGGTGCTGGCCGCTGGGCGACGGGTGGGGTCGCGGGGGCGGGCCCCGCGTGGGCGGGGGCCAGCGGTGGCGAGGGGGTGGGGCCCGGTGAGGTGGTAGGGCAAGCCTCGGCTGGGGCCATCCCCGCATGCGCGGGGGCAGGCGCCGGGCCGCTGCTTCCGTGGCCCAGGCAGGGGACCATCCCCGCACGCGCGGGGAGCAGATGGGGAGCGTGATGACGTCCGCGCCCCGACCGGGACCATCCCCGCACGCGCGGGGAGCAGAGGAGGTCACTCACGAAGCTCGTCTCCTCACGGGGACCATCCCCGCACGCGCGGGGAGCAGCGACCTGGCACGGTGACACGAGGAGATCGACATGGGACCATCCCCGCACGCGCGGGGAGCAGGGAAGAAGCCGCCGGCCGCCCTCGGCCGACGTGGGACCATCCCCGCACGCGCGGGGAGCAGGGATATCCCCGGCCGGGGATATCCCACCCCTCGGGACCATCCCCGCACGCGCGGGGAGCAGGCGTGGCCACGGTGGAGATGGCGGAGAAGGATGGGACCATCCCCGCACGCGCGGGGAGCAGTGGTGGATCGTCCGGGCCTCGGCCATCAGCTCGGGGCCATCCCCGCACGCGCGGGGAGCAGGCGCTGAGGCAGAAGTTGTTGTGGGTGGATGAGGGGCCATCCCCGCACGCGCGGGGAGCAGGTGTTCCTGCTCTTCCTCGCCCTGGTCATCCTCGGGCCATCCCCGCACGCGCGGGGAGCAGTCGCGCGACATCTTCGACGAGTGCTGCGCCGAGGGGCCATCCCCGCACGCGCGGGGAGCAGGCCTGCGCCGAACGCAGATGCCACGGCCGGTAGGGGCCATCCCCGCACGCGCGGGGAGCAGTTCCGCCTGCAGGGCCTTGCTGGTTCGCTTCAGGGGCCATCCCCGCACGCGCGGGGAGCAGCCTGGAGCTGCTGCTCCTGCTGCTGCGCAACCGGGGCCATCCCCGCACGCGCGGGGAGCAGACCAGGGCGGTTCGCGTGGAGAGGGAGGAGGAGGGGCCATCCCCGCACGCGCGGGGAGCAGAGTAATTGACCTGCGGTTTTACTGCGCCTGGCCCCGCCTTTTTGCAACTTCTGCGGATCGCGACCTATCGGTCAATCTCGGCAAAACGTGCACAGCGAACCCTTCTTGACGCGGGACGCTCAGGTTACCGTTCGGCCGGCGTGGGTGAGAGGGAGCTGGGGCGGGGAGGGGCTCGGACTGAGTGCTCGGTGTGGTCGGCTCGGGAGTGGTGGCGGGCTCGACTCGGGGCGCGGTTTGGTCTGGGTGCCGGGGCGTGTATTCGCGTGCGTCGGCCTGGCCGCTGTTCTCCGGGGTGGTGGTATCGGCCCGACGCCGCTTGCGGTGCGTGATGGCGGTCGTGGCGCCCCGTCCTGCCCGGCGATGCCGAGTCGGGGGGCAGCTCGATGGCCGGGCGTCGCGACGCGTGGACCGTTCGCGGATCACGTCCACGGAGAATCCGGCGCGTTCGGCCAGGCTTTCCCGCGTGAAGCCGCGTCATATCCGCAGTCGCGCCCACCGCTCGCCCATGCCCAACTCGACAGGAACGCTCATGCGTTGCTCCTGTCGCAGAACCCGTTGATCGCGGTACGCCGCCCCGCGCCCCGTGCCATCCGGTCGCGAGGGGCGCCTCCCCCGGCGGGCCCGTACGGTGAGGTCAGCCGGGGCCGGGCGGCGGGTCGGCGGGTCGGCGGGATGGTTCGTACGCGGCGTGGGTCGCGGTGGAGTCGAGGGGGCGGTCGCGTGGTCACTCTGGCCGTGACGGGGCACATCAACCTGACCGGGGCCACCGTGCCGCTCGTGCGGGAGGGGCTGCGGCGTGTCGTCGACGCGCACGTCCGCGACGGGTTGACGGGCGTGTCGTGCATCGCCGCCGGCGCGGACGCGCTCTTCGCGGAGCTGGTGTTGGCGGCGGGCGGGCGCCTGGTCGCCATCGTTCCGTCCCGCGACTACCGGGAGGCGGCGGTCACGCCGGAGTACGCCGAGACGTTCGACCGGCTGCGTCGTACCGCGCACGAAACGCTGGTCATGCCGTACGACAGGGCGAACCGTACGGCCTACGCGGCGGCCAACGCGGTGCTCCTCGAACGGGCCGATCGCCTGGTCGCCGTCTGGGACGGCACGCCTCCCACCGGCAAGGGCGGCGGCACGGCCGACGTGGTGACCGCCGCCCGGGACATGGGTCTGCCTGTCGACGTGGTCTGGCCCGCGGGGGCGCGGCGGGGGTGAGGGCCCGCGCCGCGTTCCTTCGCCGGGGCGGGTGAGTTCGGGGGCCGGCCGCGCGGTGCGTCGGGGCTCCCTGCCGGGGCGGGGGCGAGGAGTTCGGGCCGCGGCCCGGTCGCCGCGTGCGACAGGCGGCGTGGCCCCGCAGGTGCGGGGATCAGCGAGGTGGCTGATGCCCCTGGGGTTGCTTGATGGCCCCGGGGCGCTCGTGTGGGTCATCCCCGCAGCGCGGGGACCAGCTCAACGTGCCCGGCGAGAGCTACCTCATCGGGGGACCACCCCCGCATACGCGGGGAGCCGCCCCAACCCCCGCCGACGACCGTGGCCATGTCGTGGGGTCACCCCCGCACGCGCGGGGATCAGCCTCCGCCCGACCGGCAGGACCACCGGCGGCTGGGAAGACCCCGCGCGCGGGGACGAAGGACCCCCGCGTGCGCGGGGACCAGGAAGCGTCGGTCGGCACGTCCACGGCGTTCACGGGACCACCCCCGCGCGCGGGGACCAGCTGAAGTGCGCGGCCACGAACCTGGGCGACCAGGGATCACCCCCGCGCACGCGGGGACCGAGGCGGCCTGGTGCATGTCGATCGAGGCCAAGCGGGGCCATCCCCGAGCGTGCGGGGACAGGTCGTCACCGACGACAGCTACGGCGACGGTGCCGGCGGACCACCCCCGCGCACGCGGGGACCAGCTGAAGCGCGCGGCCACGAACCTGGGCGACCAGGGACCACCCCCGCACGCACGGGGACCAGTACGCGGCCTCGGGCAAGCCGCAGCCCGGCGGGAGGCCCCCGCACACGCGGGGATCAGGCGATTGACCTGCGGGTTCACAGCGCGAGGTAGCCGTTTTCCGCAGCTCCCTCGGAGTCCGACACAGCTCGTGCAGCACGCGTGGGCCCCTCGGCCGAGCCACCCTCGAAGCGTCAACCTACCCCCCCGTAAACCGCCCGCTGGGCGGCGGTCGCCGGGCGGCGCCCGTACGCCGCACGCCTGGCGCGACAGGCCGGCCACGCCCCACACCCCGCCGGGGGGCGTAGGCGCCGCAAGCCGACAAGCCCCCGCGCGAGCCGCGCGAAACGCCGGCCCGGGGAAGCAGCCAGCCACGCCCCGCGCGCCCCCGCTTCCCAAGCCGGCGGGCGCCCCCGTGGCGCCGGCTCTCCTCGGCGGGGCCGAAACGGTAACGTCGGATGAGTTCGGGGCGCCAACGTTGCGGATTCGCAGGGGTTTTGGTGGGGATCGAGAGCGATCAGCTCGTTTATGACTATCTGGGCAAGGTCGGCGACCTTGCCCAGCAGCAGGGGCTGCTGTCCGGTGACCGGGTGCGGCTCGTGTCCGAGGTGCGGGCCGAGATCGATCGGCGGCGGGGCGCCATGGCGGGGGCGGACAGCCCGGCCGCGGTGAGGAAGCTGCTGGCGAAGATGGGTACGCCGGCCGAGCTGGTGGTCGCCGCGGGCGGTCGGCCGCCCGGTGCGCCCGTGCCGATCGAGCCCACCCGTATCGAGCCGGGGCCGGGGTCGGCCGACGGTTCGCGGGACTCCGGGGCCGGCCCGTCGGACCGGGGTGAGGGGAGCGGCGGGCAGTCGGGAGGTGGTGCCGGGGCGGACCGTACGGGCATCTTCTCGGCCGCCGACCAGGCCACTCGCGCGGCCCGCGAGAAGCTGGCCCGACTGACCGACCTCAGCGCCCTGACGAGCAATCTGACCAGCGGGTTCAGCAGCAAGCCGGCCACGCGGCGACGCCCTGAGACCCGGTCACCGGGCCCGGCCGCGCCCCCCGACGCGCCGGCGCGGCCGACCCCGCCGGGGCCCGGCCCCACGTTGCGTAAGGAGCCGAGCGAGCGGGCCACGGGAGGGATCGAGGACGCGGGGTTCGACGGGCCGTACGTTCCCGCGCCGCGCTGGGTCCGGCCACCGGGCGCGGCCTCGCCGCCGCACCTGGCCGGTGAGGACGAGCTCGGGCCGCGCGAGTCGAACCCCGACTGGTGGCACAGCGAACCCGGCCCGATGGAGGTCAGCCCGTTCGACGGTGGCGTCTTCGCGCCGCAGGGGCAGGGGCCCGGCTTCGTGGACGGGTTCGTCGGCGGCATCGAGCTGCCCGACCTGCTCAAGCCGCCGACGGACGCCGACACCGGGGTCAAGCCGGTCGAGAAGGGGCCGGGCGGCGCGCTCACGGACGGGAAGGGCGCCGAGGGAGGCGACGGCGCCGCGACCGAGGGGGGTGGCGGGGGACGCCGGGGGCTGCTGCGCCGGGTGTTGCGGCGGCGCGGTGGCGACAGCGGGGGTGGCGGCGAAGGTGGCGGCGGGTCGATCGCCTGGCTCGCGGTGCTGGCCGCGTTGTTCCTGATCGGCGGCGGGGCGTTCGGCAGTTGGCTCGCGTTGGGCGTCGGCTGGGTGCTGGCGTACAACACGCGTGCCCTCACGCGCGGCGAGACGAACTTCGCCACCATCGGCGTGCCCAGCCTCGCGGTGTTCGGGGGGATGGTGTGGCTGTGGGGGCGCTTCGAGGAGCGTTGGGGCGCACCCATCCCGGAGGACGGCATGGGTGAGGCTCTGGCCGACACGGCCCCCGTGGTCATCCGCGTCGCCGCGTTCGCCTCGGCCCTGTACCTGGGCTGGCGCGTGCAGCGCAAGCGCGCCAGCGGCTGACCCACGCCCCCACCCACGAGAGGCCCACTCCTGACTCTGGCCCGGCTCGTCCCGGGCTGACCCTCGCGCCGGCGTGTCCCTGGCGCCGGCTCGGCACTCGTACGGGCTCGCCCCCCGCCGGCCGGCCCCCGACCCGCCCCAGGCTCGGCCCGACCCTCGCGCCCGCTCGGCCCCGGTGCCGGCCCGGCCCCGGTGCCGGCGGCCTCCGCGTCGGCCCGTCTGGCCCCCGGCCCGCCCTCGCCCCCGCTCGCCCGTCCCGCCGCGCCGCGCCGCGCCGCCAAGCGAACAGCGCCGCCGCGCCGCCGCGCGACCAGCGTCGCAGGTCAGGTCAGCCGGGATGAGACGGCCGGAACGAGACGGCCGGGGTGGGCCGGCCGGGAGGGGGCGCGCCGGACAGGTCGCGGGCGATCGCCGTAGGTCGGCCGGGGCGTGGGCCGGGGTGGGCCGTGACCGACCGCCGTGCGGAACCGCGTCAGTCCGCGCGCGGAGCGCCCCGGGTCAGGTCGCGTTGGAGCTCGTCGAGGATCTGGTGGGCGGCGGTGTAGCCGATGCCCTGGATCCAGAGCTGGTCGTCCACGGTGAAGGACGCGCCGGCGCGTACGGCGTTCATGTTCTTCCACAGGCCGCTGCTGGTCGTCCTCGTCGCCTTGGACTTCTTCGGGTCGCCGTAGGTGCTGGTGAAGATGGCGTCGGCGTCCGCCTGGTCGATCCGCTCGGGGCTGACGTCGTACGAGAAGCCGTCCCTGGCCTTGTCGGTGACCGGGGGGCGGCCCAGGCCGGCGTCGGCGAGGACGGTGGCGATGTAGTTCTTCTTGCCGTAGATGCGGATGTCGGCGCCCTCGACGAAGCGGACGACGTTGACCTCGGTCTTCGCGGCCCTGGCCGGGCCGCCGACGGCGGCGGTGACGCGGCGGGCGTGGGCCGTGTAGTCGGCGACGACCTTCCGCGCCTCGGCGGTCCTGCCGAGCGCGGTGGCGTGCGTCAGGAAGTTCCGCTTCCACGGGTAGCCGGTGGACTCGGTCATCACCGTGGGGGCGATGGCGCTCAGCTCCCCGAAGCGGGAGGCGTCGCGTTCCTTGTTGGTGAGGATCAGGTCCGGCTTGAGGCTGGCGATCTTCTCCAGGCTGGGCGAGCCGATGGCACCGACGTCGGTGATGCCCTTGACCTTGTCTTTCGGCAGGTAGTTGAGGAAGCCCGAGGCCACGTCGGCGCGGGTGGCGCCGACCGGCCGAACGCCCAGGGTGATCGCGGAGTCGAGTTCGGCGGTGTCGAGCACGACGACGCGTGCGGGCGTCTCGGGTACCCGGACCTCGCCCATGGCCGTGTCCACGGTGCGTTTCGGGCCGCCGCCCGCCGCGTCGTCGGTGGAGTCCGCGCCACACGCGGTCAGGCCCGCGACCACCGCCACGGCGAGGGAGGCGGCGAGGAGGGCGGGGCGGTACGGGATACGGGTCATGTTCCGACCTTTCGGAGCCGTCCGTACGGAAGGGGCGTACGGGGGAGGGGGCGGGGAACCGACGGGTGGGCCGGGTCGCCCCGCGTCGGGCCGCGCCGGGTGGAACCGGGCGGGGCGGCGGGCGGTACGCGAGCGCCGCCGGGTGCGCGTCCTGGCTGGTCAGCGTGGGCCGGCGGGCGGGGGCGGGGCCTCACGCCGGGCCCGACCAGGGTGCGCCGGGGACGACCAGCGGGCCGCCGGTGACCGGGTCCGGTACGACGACGGAGGCGAGCCCGAAGACCTCGCGCACCAGGTCGGCCGTGACCGTCTCGGCGGGGCCGCCCTGCGCGACGATCCGGCCGGCCCTCATCGCCACCAGGTGGTCCGCGTACCGGGCGGCCTGGTTGAGGTCGTGCAGCACCGCCACGACCGTACGGCCCCGCTCGTGGTTGAGCTGGCGCACCAGGTCGAGCACCTCCACCTGGTGCGCGATGTCGAGGTAGGTGGTCGGTTCGTCGAGCAGCAGCAGATCGGTCTCCTGGGCCAGCGCCATCGCGATCCACACCCGCTGCCGCTGGCCGCCCGAGAGCTCGTCCACCGGCCGGTCGGCCAGCGCGGTCACGTCCGTACGGGCCATCGCGTCCGTCACGGCCCGCTCGTCCGCCGCCGACCACTGCCGCCACCAGCTCTGGTGCGGCTGGCGGCCCCGCGCGACCAGATCGGCCACGGTGATCGCCTCCGGCGCCACCGGCGACTGCGGCAGCAGGCCGAGGGACTGGGCGATCCGCCTGGTCGGGACGCGGTCGAGCGCGGCGCCGTCGAGCAGGACGGCGCCGCGTCGAGGCTTCAGCAACCGGCCGAGCGCGCGCAGCAACGTGGACTTGCCGCACGCGTTGGGGCCGACGATCACGGTGACCGCACCACTGGGAACGGCCAGGTCGAGGCCGTCCACCACCACCCGGTCCGCGTACGCGAGGGTCAGCCCCCGGGCGACGAGCCGGGGCGCCCGCGACGCGGCAGCGGTGGTGTCCGGTGGGACGGGCGACGCGGGTGGGGCGGGTGACGCGGACGGAGTCCGCGAGGTGGGCGTGGCCGGTGTGGTGGGAGCGTCTGTCGCGGTCGCCGTGGTTGTCGCGGTCGTCGCGGTCGACGCGTCCGCTGGGGCCGGGGTGGTCGGCACGGCCGACGTGTCGACAGGGTTCGGCCGGCCGGTAGTTGGTGGGCTCGGGGTGGCCCCTGATTCTGGCGCGCCCGCCGCGTCGCCCGTGCTCGGCGCACCCGCCGCGTCCCCCGCGCCCACCGCACCTGTCGCGTCCCCCGTGCCTGCCGCGCCCGCCGCGTCCCCCGCGCCCGCCGCGTCTGACGTATCGACAGGGCTCGGCTGACCGACCGGCTTCGCCGTCACGACAGGGTTCCGCGTACCGGCGGGGCCCGGTGTGCTCGCGACGTCCCGTGCGCCCGTCGCGCGCCCCGTGCCCGCCGCGTCGCCCATGCCCGGCGCGTCCCCCGTGCCCGGCGCCTCCGTCGCGTCCCCCGCGCCCGCCGACCCCGTCGCTCCCGCCGCGTCGCCCGTGCCCGGCGCCTCCGCCGCGTCCCCCGTGCTCGCCGACCCCGTCGCTCCCGCCCTGCGGCGATTCGGTGCGGGGTCGGGGTGGGGGGCGTTCGTCGCCTTGGGAGCTGGTTCGGTCATGCCTTGCCTCCGGCGCGGCTGCGGACGATCAGCCAGATCAGGTACGGGGCGCCGACGGCGGCGGTCAGCACGCCGACCGGCAGTTCCGTCGGCGCGAACAACCTGCGGGCCAGCAGGTCGGCCAGCACCACGATGAACGCGCCCAGCAGCGCCGAGCACAGCAGCGGGAGCTGCGCCGTGCGGGTCAGCCGGCGGGCGACCTGCGGTGCCAGCAGCGCGACGAAGTCCACCGGCCCCGCCGCCCCGGTGGCCAGCGCCGCGAGCGCCACGCCGAGCAGGACGAGCCCGAGCCGTACCCGGCCCAGCCGGACGCCGAGCGCGGTGGCCGTGTCGTCGTCCAGCGCCACCGAACGCTGCGCCCGCGCGGCCCACACCACGCCGGGCAGCAGGACGAGCAGGGCCAGCGCGAGCGGGTCCGCCTCGTCCCAGCCGCGCCCGTTGAGCGAACCGGTCATCCACACCTGGGCCTGTTGCGCCACCAGGTAGTCACCCTTGGTCAGAAAGAGTTGGGTGATCGATCGCAGGGCGATCGCGAAGCCGATTCCGATGAGGACGAACCGGGCGGCGTGCAGACCGCCGCGCCAGGCGAAGACGTAGACGAGCACGGCCGCGCCCATCCCGCCCGCGACGGACAGACAGGGCAGCGCGGACTGCGCGGTGACGCCGTACGTCATCGCGCCCACCGTCAGCGCGCTCGCGCCCTGTGTGACGCCGATGATGTCGGGGCTGGCCAGCGGGTTGCGGGCGACGGTCTGGATGAGCGCGCCGGCGATCCCGAACGCCGCGCCGACCAGCAGCCCGAGGGCGACGCGCGGCAGCCGCAGCGTCTCCACGACGAGCCGGTCGGGCGACGGTCGCCCGGCCAGCACCCGCACCACCTCGTCCGGCGGCACGGTGGACTCCCCGAGGCAGAGGGAGAGCACACACGCGCCGGCCAGCGACACGGCCAGCACGAGGGCCACGCCGACGGCCCGCCGGTGCACGAGAAACCCCGCGTGCCCGACCCGCACCAGCGCGTACCCCGCCGGCCGCACCCCCGCCCGCCGCTCCCCGGCCTCACCCGAACCCGCCTCGACGACGCTCATCGCCCCACCCGACGCGCGGCCCGCGGCCCGCGTGGCAGGGGCGCGGGGGCGGCCGCGCGCGGCATGCGGAGGCGCGCCGTCCGGGGGCGCGGCGCGAGGTGCGGCGTACGCCCGGCGGGTGTCGCGCGCCGGCCACGGGAGGGAGGGGCGCACTCGGGGCGTACGGAACTGGGCGTGTGCGACGGGTGCCCGGGCCGTGGTGGGCGCGTGCGCCGCACGGGCTGGGGCGGTCCCATGGGGCGCGGCGGGTGGAGGAGGCGCGCGGGGCGCGAGCCCCCGGTGGGGTGTGCTGGTCGCCGGAGGTGTGGGCGGCGCGCGGCCCGTGGGGCGTGCGCGGCGCGTGGCCGATGGGGGGGCCGTGCCCAGTGGCCGGGGCGTGCTACGCCGCGCGGGCCGTTCACGCCGCCACCGCCTTGCGCCGGACCAGCGCCACCAGGAACGGCACGCCGGTCAGGGAGGTCATGACGCCCGCCGGGACCTCGCTCGGCGGGAAGACGAGGCGGCCGACGACGTCCGAGACGAGCAGCATCACCGGGCCGACGAGGGCGGCCATCGGGAGCAGCCAGCGGTGGTCGGTGCCCACGATCGCCCGGGCGATATGCGGTACGGCCAAGCCCACGAACGCGATCGGCCCCGCCGCCGCGACGCCCACACCGGTGAGCACCGCGGCACCGAGGCCGCCGACGATCCGTACGGTCGCGACGTTCTGGCCCAGGCCCCGGGCGACGTCCTCGCCGAGCGCCAGCGCGTCGAGACCACGCGCGACGGCGATCACCAACACCGTGCCGACCAGCAGGAACGGCCATATTCGGGCGGCCACTTCGGCGTCGCGCCCGGAGAGCGAGCCGATCTGCCAGAAGCGGAACTCGTCCAGCGCGGCGGACTTCGTCGTCAGCACCGCCATGGTCACCGAGACCAGCAACGCGTTGACCGCCGCCCCGGCGAGCGCCAGCTTGACCGGGGTCGCGCTGCCGCGCCCGCGCGCGGCGACGGCGTACACGAGGACGGCCGCGACCGCCGCGCCCGCGAAGGCGAACCACACGTAGCCGCTCAGCGTGTGCACCGAGGCGTACGCGATGGCGAGCACCACCGCGACCGAGGCGCCCTGGCTGATGCCGAGGATGCCGGGGTCGGCGATGGGGTTGCGGGTGAGGCCCTGGAGCACCGTGCCCGCCATCGCCAGCGCGGCCCCCACCATCACCCCCACCAGCGTGCGCGGCAGCCGCATCGAGCGCACCACCTCCGCCGCCTCACCCTCGCCGCCGTGCGCCAGCGCGTCGACGACGGCGCTCGGCGCGAGGTGCCGGCTGCCGACCGCGAGGCTGAGCAGTACGGCGAGCAGCAGGGCCAGCGCAGCGAGCGCCGTCCAGCCGACGCGACGGCCGACCCGCGGACCCCGGGCGCTGTCGGACGGCACGGCTGACATCGTTCCCTCCACCTCGGGCGTATCGGCAACGACGGACGGCGAGTTGGCGTTCGGGCGGTGCCAAGTGTAGGGGGCGCGGCCGGCACGCCGACCGCCCAACGGACGGCGGCCCGGCGGGACGTACGCGGGTACGCCGCCGTCGGTCGCGCTCCGGCGGGACACGCGAAAAGGGCGGGCGGGCGATGCCGGAACACGCGCCCGGCGTGACACGGGAAACGCGCCCGCCTGACACGGCTGCCCGCAGACGGAGAAGGCAGACGGAGAAGAGCGTGGGCGTTGCGTCGGGGCGTGGGGTGGGCGAGGTGTGCCCTGGCAGGGGAGAACGCCTTGTCGCGCCCGCCGTACGGGGGCCCGGGCGCGGGGCACGGGGCCGGGAGGCGGGGGAGCCGCTCGGGTGGGGGCGGGGGCGCGCGGGAGGGGCCGGGCCGCGTGGTGGCCGGGCCCGCTCCCGTGGGGCACGGGCCGGTGGGAGCCGTTCGGCGGGCGGGACGTGGGGGCCGGCAGAATGGCGGGCATGTCTTCGCAACCGCACCAGCCTTCGCAGCAGCCTCAGCGGTCCCAGCCGAGTCCACGGCGGCAGGCCGCTCCGGAGCGGGCCCGTCCGGGGTCGGCGGCGGGCGACCTGTCCCCGGCCCCGTTCCTGACGGTCGGCTTCGACCTCGACATGACGCTCATCGACTCGCGGCCCGGTATCAAGGCCGCCTACCAGGCGCTGTCGGCGGAGACCGGGGCCTTCATCGACGCGGACCTCGCGATCACCCGGCTCGGCCCGCCGCTGGAGCAGGAGCTCGCGCACTGGTTCCCCGACGACCAGATCCAGCCAGTCGGCGACCGCTACCGCGAGCTGTACGTCACCCACGCCATCGCCCCCACCCCCGCGCTGCCCGGCGCCCGCGAGTCCATCGCGGCGGTCCGGGAGTACGCGGCGGGCGGCGCGGACGCGGCGGGTGCCGCGCGGACGCGCGGGCGGGCGATCGTCGTCACGGCCAAGCACGAACCGAACGCCAAGCTGCACCTGGAGCACCTCGGCATCGCGCCCGACGCCGTCATCGGCTGGCTGTGGGCCGAGGCGAAGGCGGAGGCGCTGCGCGAGTACGGCGCCAGCGTGTACGTCGGCGACCATGTCGGGGACGTACGCGGCGCGCACACCGCCGGCGCGCTCGCGGTGGCCGTCTCGACCGGCCCGTGCGACGCGGACGAGCTACGCGCGGCCGGGGCCGACGTCGTCCTCGCCGACCTCACGGAGTTCCCCGCCTGGTGGCGCGCGTACGTCGCCGACCTGGCCTGACCTGGTCGGATACGGCGCTCCCCGCGCGCCGGGAGCGCGCCCCCACCCGGCCCGACGTCCCGGCGCGACCCGCCGCCGTCGGGCCGGCCCGCCCGACGCGGCCCGCACCGGACCCGGCCCCGGCTCGCCCGGACCCGACATGGGCCCCGGCTCGCCCCGCCGGCCCAGGCGCTACGCGGCGGACCTGGCCTGGCGGCGTTGCGCGGCGATCGACGTCAGCAGACCGGCGCCGGCGATCACGAAGCCGACGCCCATCAGCATGGACACGAAGTAGGCGGGCGTCGGCAGCCGGTCGAGACCGAGCAGCAGCGGCGTGACGGTGGCCAGCGTCCCCACCGCGCCGACGAGGAAGACGATCGCACCGATGCGGACCAGGAGATCCCCAGGACGGGAAGTTTCATTGCTCACGGGACCAGGGTAGGTCCCCTACCTGCGCCAGCGGGACTCCTGCCGGTCATCACCGAGCAGGAACGACCCGGGTACGTCTTGTCACCAGGCTCCGGACCATTAGCCTTGGTGGTGGCGGGTCTTGCGACCCGCTGTACTGCTATCCAGAGCTGTTTTCCGTTGTTTCCCGACGAGTACGAGGACGAGGACAGACGTGCCTACCGGCAAGGTCAAATGGTTCAACAGCGAGAAGGGCTTCGGCTTTCTCTCCCGTGACGACGGCGGTGACGTCTTCGTCCACTCGTCGGTGCTCCCCGAAGGCGTCGAGGTGCTCAAGCCAGGCCAGCGCGTCGAGTTCGGGGTTGTCGCGGGGAACCGCGGTGACCAGGCGCTTTCCGTGACGCTGCTCGACCCGACCCCCTCGGTCGCGGCGGCCCAGCGCCGCAAGCCGGACGAGCTGGCCTCCATCGTCCAGGACCTCACCACCCTCCTTGAGAACGTCACGCAACAGCTTGAGCGGGGCCGCTACCCCGACAAGGCGCACGGCCACAAGATCGCGGGCATGCTGCGCGCGGTGGCGGACCAACTCGACGTGTAACGCGGCGGCGAAGCGCACGCGCGGGTCGGCACCTACCGGCCCTCCCCCCGGGCCCGGCGGCCATACCCCCACCGCCGGGCCCGCGCCGTGTCTCCCGCGCCACACCCGCCCGGGGGGCTGGGACCGGGGCGGCACGGGTCCGTGCGAACGGGAGACCGACAGGCTGACGGGCGCGGCCGGGCGTCGCGGTGGCGTGCGCCGGCTGGTGCGCCGGGGCGGCCACGCTATGGGGACATCCCTTCTCGTTTCCGCCTTTCCGTGTCATCGCCAGAGAGCGTCCCCTTCGGTTAGATGGGTGGATGAACGCTCAGCCAGCGGAGCCCACCGGGCGAACCGTCCCGGTCCGCACGCCCGCCCCCGTGGCCAGCCCGAGCGCGCTGCGCCGCGAGCCCCGGCAGCGGCGCAGCCGCGAGAAGGTGGACCGGATCATGGACGCCGCCGTGGGGCTCGTGGTGCGTGAGGGGTACGGGGCGGCGACCACCACCCGCATCGCCGAGGCCGCCGGCGTGGGCCTGGCCACGTTGTACGGCTTCTTCACCGACCGCAGAGCGGTCTTCAGGGCCGCGTCCGCGCGGAACCTGGACGCGTTCCTGGGTCGACTGGACCAGCTGCTGGCGGGCGCCGGGTTCGCGCACTGGGCGGAGGCGGCGACGGCCGGTTTCGACGAGTACGTCCGCATGTCGCGGGCCGATGTGGGGTTCCGGATGGTGCTCTTCGGGGACGTCGCCGACGACCGGTTGCTCGCCGAGGGGCGGCGTAACGACGAGGTGGTGGCCGACCGGCTGGCCGAGCTGGTCGGCGCGCGGTTCGACGTCGTGGTGGACGAGCGGCTGCGGACCGCGTTGCTGACGGCCGTGGCCGCCGGCGACGCCCTGGTCAAGCTGGCCTTCGAACGCGACCCGGAGCAGGGCGACCCGGCCGTGCTGGCCGAGGCGCGCCGCGTGGTGCAGGGCATCTTCGAGCGGGGTGCGCGCCGCGAGTCCGGCGGCCCCCTCGGACCGGGCCCCGCCACCGCCACCGCCACCGCCACGCCCACGCTCGCCGGGCCCGGCCTGCCGGGCCCGGCGGTCTCCCACGCGTGGGAGGCGCGGTCGCGACGGCCGTAGCGACCCGCCGCACCCGCCGCCCCACGGGCCGCTCGCGTACCGGGTGGAACGCGAAACCGGCTCGGGAAGCGCGCGGCGGCGTGGCCCTCGGCGGGGCGCGGGACGGGGCGGGCCCGGTACGCCGCACGTGCGAAGGCCCGTGCACCCCGGACGCGGGACACGCGGCGCGTGGCGTCCGGCCGGGCGGTGCGGGTGTTCGGCCGGGTCGGCGCGGGGATCGGACGCGGCCCGGGGTGCCGGTCGGCGGGGCGTGGAGTGCGGGGCGAGCGGTCGACGGGGGCGCGGGCGGCGGGTCGACGCGAGGGCGCGGCGGTGGCGCAAAAGCTGAGGGTCTTTTCTGGTTTCTGTGTTCCACGTATTGACCCGGGAGTAAGTACGGCCCCATGGTGAGCCGCGAACGCCGGCCGGGTGGGGCCGCCCGTGGGAGGTGTCGGGGGTGTCCCATCCCTCACAGTCAGGCTCCGCGTATGTCCCTGCGCACGTCGCGTCCGTCGCGCGGTCCCGGTGGCCGCGCCCCCCTGACCATCCGTACGCCCCGCCGCCGAGGGCGGGCGATCACCGGCCCCGGTGTCGCCCGGGCCGTGCTCGGCGCGCTGTTCGCGGCGGTGCTGATCACCCCGCTCGCCGCGCCCGGCCCCGTGGCGGCCGACCCGCTCACCGCCGACCGCGACCGGCGGACACCGTCGACAGCCGGGCCGGCGGATTCCGCGCCGGCCGACGGATACCGGGTCGGGGTGGGCATCGCGGACGTCACCGGGGAGGCCGCCGAGGTCGGCATGATGGGCTACGCCCGGCTCGACCAGCGCACCTCCGGTATCCACACCCGACAGTGGGCGCGGGCCTTCGTCGTGGAGCGGGCGGGCGGCGGGCGGACGGCGTTCGTCAGCACCGACGTCGGGATGATCATGCAGGGCGTGCACCAGGAGGTGCTGCGCCGGCTCGCCGTACGCCTCGGCCCGCGCTACACCGAGAGCAACGTGGTCCTCTCCGCGACGCACACCCACGCGGGGCCCGGCGGGCACGGACACGACGTGCTCTACAACCTGACCACGCTCGGCCACCAGAGGAAGACGTACGAGGCGATCGTCTCCGGCATCGTCAAGGCCGTCGTCGCCGCCGACGCGGACCGCGCGCCCGGCTCCGTGAAGATCGCCTCCGGGGAGCTGCGCGGCGCGAACGTCAACCGGTCGGCGGCGGCGTTCCGGCGCAACCCGGCCGCCGAGCGGGCCCGCTTCCCCGGCGAGGTGGACACCCGCATGACGGTGCTGCGCTTCGAGCGGGGCGGGCGCCCGGTGGGCATGCTGAGCTGGTTCCCCACCCACGCCACCTCGATGACCCCGGAGAACACGCTGATCAGCGCCGACAACAAGGGGTACGCCAGCTACCGGGTCGAGCACGACGCGTTCGGCGTGGACGCGTCCGAGCGCGGCCGGTTCGTCGCCGCGTTCGCCCAGACCAACGCCGGCGACATGTCACCCAACCTGCGCGACGGCGGCGCGCACGGCCCCACCGACGACGAGTTCGAGAACACCAGGATCATCGGCGAGCGGCAGGCCGCCAAGGCGCTCGAACTCTTCCACAGCGCCACCGAGGTGCTGCGCGGCCCGATCGACCACCGCCAGCGCTACGTCGACTTCTCCGCCGTGGACGTCGCCGGCCGCTACACCCCCGACGGCCAGCCGCACCGCACCTGCCAGGCCGCGCTCGGCCAGGCGTTCACGGCCGGCGCCGAGGACGGCCCGGGGCCCGACCTCGTCGACGAGGGAGAGTTGAAGGCCAACCCGCTGGTCGTCGGCCTCGGCGCGGTGCTCAACCCGGCGCCGCCCGGACTGCGCCGCTGTCAGGCGCCCAAGCCCGTCTTCCTGGCCACCGGCGCCCAACGGCCGGCCTGGACGCCGCAGATCCTGCCCGTGCAGATCGTGCGCATCGGACAGCTCACGCTCACCGCGGCCCCGGCCGAGTTCACCATCGCCGCCGGGCACCGGGTCACCGACACCGTCGCGGCCGAACTGGGCGACTCCTCGCGGCACACCGTCTTCGCCGGCTACTCCAACGCGTACAGCCAGTACGTCACCACCCCGCAGGAGTACGACGCCCAGCACTACGAGGGCGCCTCCACCCACTTCGGCCGCTACACCCTGCCCGCCTACCAGCAGGAGTTCGCCGCCCTGGCGCGGGCGCTGCGGACCGGCGAGCCCACGCCGAGCGCGGTGCGCCCGCCCTGGCGGGGCGAGCGCCAACTCAGCCTGAACCCGGGCCCGGTGCTGGACGCGCCACCGGCCGGCCGCGCGTTCGGCGACGTACGCGACCAGCCGGCCGAGTCCTACCGGCCCGGCGAGCGCGCCAGCGCCACCTTCTTCACCGGCCATCCCGCCAACAACCCGCGCACCGGCGGCACCTTCCTGGAGGTGCAGCGCCGCGAGAGCGGCCCGGCGGGCACCTGGCGGACGGTGGCCACCGACGACGACTGGTCCACCACCTACCGGTGGCGGCGCGCCTATCTGGCGGTCTCCACGGCCACCGTGACCTGGGACGTCCCGCGTGACGCGCCCCCGGGCACCTACCGCCTGGTCCACCACGGCGACGCGCGCGCACTGGGCGGCGAGATCAGCCCCTTCACCGGCACCTCCCGCCCGTTCACCGTCCACTGACACCCCACGGCCCCGCCCCCCGTGGCGTACGGGAGGGGCGGGGCCGTGGCGGACGGACGCGCGGCGCGGGTCAGGCGAAGTCGAACGCGCCCGGGGGCAGGGCGGGCACCAGGCCCTCGGCGGCGGCGCGGGTGAGCAGCCCGCGCACGGCGGCGTAACCGTCCTCGCCGAGGTCGGCCGTGAACTCGTTGACGTACAGGCCGATGTGCTGGTCCGCCACGGCCGGGTCCATCTCCTGCGCGTGCTCCAGGACGTACGGGCGCGAGGCCAGCGGGTCGTCCCAGGCCATGCGCACCGAGGCGCGGGTGGCGTCGGCCAGCTCCCGCAGCCGCTCGGCGCCGAGCGCGCGGCGGGCGATGATCGCGCCGAGCGGGATGGGCAGCCCGGTGGTCTCCTCCCAGTGCTCGCCCATGTCGGCCAGGCAGTGCAGCCCGTAGTTCTGGTAGGTGAAGCGCGCCTCGTGGATGACCAGGCCGGCGTCCACCTCGCCGGCGCGCACGGCCGGCATGATCTCGTGGAAGGGCAGCACCTTGACCTCGCCCACGCCGCCGGGCACCTCGGTCGCCGCCCACAGCCGGAAGAGCAGGTACGCCGTCGAGCGCTCGCTGGGCACCGCGACCGTGCGGCCGGCCAGGTCGGCGGCCTCGCGCGGGCCCGAGGTGAGGACCAGCGGCCCGCAGCCCCGGCCCAGCGCCCCGCCGCAGGGCAGCAGCGCGTACTCGTCCAGGACCCAGGGCAGCACCGCGTACGAGACCTTGAGCACGTCGAGCTCGCCGCGCTCGGCCATGCCGTTGGTGAGGTCGATGTCCGCGAAGGTCACGTCGAGCGCGGGCGCCCCGGGGACGCGGCCGTGCGCCCAGGCGTCGAAGACGAACGTGTCGTTGGGACACGGCGAGTAGGCGATACGCAGCGGGTCCACGCCGCCGCCGGCCTGCTCGGAGAGTGCGGCGCTGTCGGTCGTCACGGGGTCCTCCTCGCGCGGGATGGGTCTGCGGCGGCTTCCTGGGCCGGGACGTCCGGTGCCTCGGCGCGACCGGGCGGCGCCCCGGCCGCCGGCGCGTCGGAAGCCGCCTGGTGCAGCGCGCTGGCGGCCTCCGCTGTTCCCGCCGGGGCCGCCGACGTCCGCTTCTCCGCCGTTTCTGGCGCGTCGGTCACGGTTTCGGCCACCGTCGTGGCCGGGGGCGCGGAGTCCCGTGGCGCGGCTTCGGCCGCGCTCCCGGTCTCGGCGTCGGTCTCGGTGTCGGTCTCCGTCGCGGCGCGCGGCAGCGCCCGCGCCAGGGACTCGAAGGCGCCGGTGAGGGCGGCCAGTGCCGCGCCGATCCGCCAGGCGGCGCGGTCGCGCGGGCCCACCGCGTTGGACAGGGCGCGGATCTCCAGCACCGGCACCCCGTACGCCGTGGCCGCCTCCGCCACGCCGAACCCCTCCATCGCCTCGGCCACCGCCCGGGGGTGACGGGCGATCAGCGCGGCGGCGCGCTCGGCGCTCCCGGTGACCGTCGAGACGGTGAGCACGCTCCCGCGCACGCCCCCGGTGGCCTCGGCCGCGAGCCGCACCAGTCGCGCCGGCGGCAGGTGCTCGACGGTGCCGAAGCCGAGGTCGGTGACGGCGGCGAAGCCGTCGGGCGTCTCGGCGCCCAGGTCGGCGGCCACGATCGCGTCGGCCACCACGACGGACCCGAGCACCACCCCGGCGTGCTCGGCCGGGTCGGTCAAGCCGTTCGGTTCGGACGTCTCGGCCGGTCCCGTCGGGTCGAGCGCGTCGGTCGCCGTCGGGCGGTGTCGCTGGGGCCGGCGGGCCGGGAAGCCGCCGCCGATGCCGGCCGAGACGACCAGGTCGTACGGGAGGCCGGCGGCCAGCGCGGTGGCCAGGGCGCCTGCGGTGGCGGCGGCGGAGGCGGCCGGCCCGACGCCGGCCGCCAGTACGTCGGCGTCCAGCGCGTCCAGCGTCAGCGCGTCGGTGGCTCCGGTGACCGGCAGCGCCAGCCGGTGCAGCGCGTACCCGGCGGCGCCGGGCAGGGCGCGTTCCACGCCCTCGAAGGCACCGGCGTCGCGGATGCCGCGCACCACCGCGTCGCGTTCGGCCGGAACAGCGGTGACGATCAGTGCGCGCATGGGCTCACGCCCCCAGAGGTCGGGCACCACGCCCAGGCGCCCCGCGAAACCCGCGCGACGGGCCGCGACGGCCCCCGGCGAGCTGCGGCTGACGCGCGGTGCGGTGCGGTGTGCGGGAGAGGTGGTGCGGGTGGTGCGGTGACGCGGAGTGGTGGTGCGGTGCTGCGGGCCCGTACGGCGCGTACGGGCGGGGGTGGCGCCGGGCGCGCGCCCGACCGGTGGCCGGCCGGGGCGCGACACGGGCGGCCAGCGGCGGATACGGCCGGACGGCTGACCCGTGGCACGGGCCGGCCCCGAGACGAACGCGCCGGCGCCCGGCGGACCAGGCCCGTACGCGCCGGGCCGCCGCGCGCTCGACCCGTACGCACCCGGCTCGCGCGCGGCCGGTGGGCGCGCGGCGCGCGACGGAGTGGTCGGGCCGGTGGCCGTCACGGGGACGGCGACCGGCCGACGGGGCGTGCGCCCGGGGCATCGGGTTCGCCGGGTTCGTCGGGGCTTCCTAGTCCTCGCGCTCCAGCTCGAAGTGCCACATGGCCTTCGGACCGTCGTTCTTGGACAGCTCCACGATGGCGATGGTGACCTTGTCGCGCATGCCCACCACCTGGCCGGACTGCGGGTCCTTCTGCTCGAAGAGGTCGTCGCCGTTGAAGCTGCGGTAGTTGTGCTTGCTCGGTTCCTTCATGAGCGGGTTGTTCGAGACCAGCACCCAGCCGGACTCACCGATCTCCGGGTCCACGCCGATGCGCACCTTCTCGCCGGGCGCGACCTTGATCGTCTCGCCGCCCTTCTTCGAGAGGCAGTCCTTGGTCTTCTGCTCGTTGAGCACCTTGCCGTCGCCGTAGCAGCCCTCGGTGGCCTCGGAGTTCACCGAGCTGGTGCCGACGGTCACGGTGGCCAGGGGGGTCGGCTTGTCACAGGCGGCCAGGGTGATCAGCCCGATGGACACGGCACCGACGGCGGCGGCGACGCGGCGGCCCTTGCGCCAGGACGACATCGAAGTGCGGCTCCGCCGCGTGGCAGTGGTCATGCTGGCAGGCTATCGGGCCGCGTGGATCACGCCACGCGCGGGTGCGGCGTGCCGCGCCGGGCGCAGGCGAGCAGCCCGCGCACCGTACCGAGCCAGCCGAGCGCGAGGAAGCAGACGGCCACCGACATGCCCAGGACACCGTTGAGCGGCAGTGCGATGCCGATCGCCCCGCCCACGACCCACGACATCTGGAGCGCGGTCTCGGAACGGGCGAACGCGGAGGTGCGGACGTTCTCCGGCACGTCCCGCTGGATCAGCGCGTCCAGCGACAGCTTGCCCAGCGCCTGGGAGAGGCCCGCGACGGCCGCCAGCGCGGCGACGGCCACCTGGCTGTAGAGCACGGCGGCGGTGATCGCCGTGCCCAGGGCCGTGGTCAGCACGGCGACGATGATCAGCTCCGGCCCCCGGGCACGCAGCCCGGCCCCGATCGCCGTGCCCAGCGCGTTGCCCGCGCCGGCCGACACGGCCACCATGCCCAGCGACAGCTCGGGACTGAGCCCGCCCAACGGGTGCTCGCGCAGCATGAACGCGAGGAAGAGCGTCAGGAAGCCGGAGAGGGTGCGCATGGTGGCGTTGGCGGGCCACGCGTGGAGTACGGACGCGCCCACGTTCCGCAGCCCCGGCCGCTTGATCGGCTCCTCGTCCCAGTCCGCGTACGCGGTGGCCTCGCGGCCGGCCGGGGGAGTGGCGGGCGCCGGGTCCGGGACGGGCGCGGCGGCTGTCGGGGTCGTGGCGGTCGCCGACGCGGGCGTGCCCGTCGGGGCCGGGGCGACCTCCGGCGCCGGCTCGGCCTGGGCGGCGAGCCCGGCGTCCGGGGGTGCGATGCCCGGGGCTCCGGCGTCCGATGTCGCCGCGCCCGAGGGCCCGGCGCCCGGGGCCGCCGCTTCGGGCGCCGCGTCCGGCCCCGGGCTCTCCGCCTCCGCCGCCTCGGGCGTCGGGGGCGCGTCGGGGTGCGCGGCCCCGTCCGGGGGCGCCGTCCGCGCCGGTGGGCCGGTGTCGCCCGGCGTGTCGTCCACCGGCTCGGCCGCCGTCGCGCCGTGCGGCACGGGGGCCGTGACGGCCAGGTGCGCGGGGCGCGTGTGCTCGGCGGCGTGCGGGCGCAGGTGGGGCGGGTGCGCGATCAGGTGGGCCCGCGCCTCGCCCTTGGCCGAGTCCACCTTGGGCGGCAGCGTGAAGCACAGGATCGTGCCCACGGTGAACACCGCGCACGCCCCGTACAGCGGCCACGACGGGCCGATCTGGTGCAGCCCCGCGCCGACGGGCGCCGCGAGGCCGGTGGCCAGCAGCCCGCCGAGGGTCACCCGCGAGTTCGCCTTGACCAGCGAGAAGCGCGGGGGCAGCAGCCGGGGCACGACGGCGGAGCGCACCACCCCGTACGCCTTGGACGCCACCAGCACCCCGAGGGCCGCCGGATAGAGCTCAAGGCCGCCGCCGCTGACCACGTTGGCCATCGTCAGCGCCAGCAGCGCCCGGGTCAGCATGGCGCTGGCCATCGCCGCCCGGCGGCCGTGCGGGATGCGGTCCAGGAGCGGGCCGATCACGGGCGCCAGCAACGCGAACGGGGCCAGCGTGATGGCGAGGTAGAGGGCCACCCGGCCGCGCGCCTCGTCCGTCGGTACGGAGAAGAAGACGGTGGACGCCAGGGCGACGGTGATCATCATGTCGCCCGCGGAGTTCACCGCGTGCAGCTCGATCAGCTTCCCGAGGCCGGACTCCCCGGCCCCGTGCGCATGGGTAGCCCGCCGCACGCCGCGTGCCGTGCTCGCGAACGGGCGGCGTAGCGTCTGGCCGAACGAGCGCCTCGACCTTCCGATCGCGCCACCCGCGGCGAACCTCGTGCCTCTCACCACGACATCGTCTACCCAACGAGGCCGGCGTAAGCGACTTTCCGCCGCTTCTCCTCCGCGTTTCCCCCACACTTCGCAGCCCGCCCCGCCGGTTGACGGGGCCGCGCGCGGGCCGCTTGGGCGACGGGCGGCATCGGTGTGACGGGGTACGCGGTACGGGTTACGCGGGCCGCGCCGAGCCCGCGATCACCGGTGTGGGTCATCCGGGGAAGCCGTACGACCCAAGGGGCGCCCGGGAAAGCGGGTGCCCGGGGGCGCGGCGCGGACCGGCGCGGGGGCCGTGCGCGGGGGCGGGCGGCCGGCGGGCGGCGCGGCGTGCGCACCCCGTGGAGCCGAGGCGGGGTGGGGACGGCGCAGCCCGACAAGGTAGCGTGCCTTACGCGCCACTGGCGGTCGTTCTTGGCCACGCATCGGGTCAGCATCCCGCAGAATGGGACGTAACTGGTGCGTCCGAGGCCGTTCGGGCGCGGACGTCGACGCGGTCCCCAGGTCCGCTCCGTCCGCTGTCCCGGCCGCTTGGCCGGCGCGCTCGTGAGACGGCGTAGGAGAGAATCGATTCTTGTGAGTGCTGCGATGCGAAGCCGTACCCCGGACCGCTTGTGCGCCGAGGCGGTCGATCTTGCCCGTGCGGCGGCCCAGGAGGCGGCGTTTCCGGGGCTGGTCGGCGAACACGTCGCCGCCGTGGCTGACGGAGACCGTGTCGTCACCCATTTCTTCGAATGCGGAGAGCCCGGTTACCGGGGCTGGCGCTGGGCGGTGACCGTCGCCCGTGCCTCCCGCGCCAAGGTCGTCACGCTCGACGAGTCGGTGTTGCTGCCCGGCCCCGAGGCGCTGCTCGCGCCGGAGTGGGTGCCGTGGAGCGAGCGGCTGCGCCCGGGTGACATGGGCCCCGGCGACCTGCTGCCGACCGACGCGGACGACCTGCGCCTGGAGCCGGGCTTCACCGGCGAGGACGCCCCGCCGCCCAACTCCGCGCTGACCGACGAGGAGTCGACCGCCGGTGCGGCGACCGGGGCCGGAACGGCCGACGCCAAGCGGTCGCCGGCCGTCTCCGACGAGCTCGCCCAGCTCGCCGACACCGAGGACGCGGACCTCACGCCCGGCTCGCCGGCGGCCCGCCCCGCCGGCGCGGCCACCGCGACCGACGGCACCGGGCTACCGGTGATCGCCACCATCGCGGGGGTCGCCCAGGAGCTGGGCCTCGGCCGAGCCCGGGTGCTGTCCCGGTACGGGCTGCATGTGGCCGCCGACCGCTGGGACGAGGCGTACGGCGAGCAGACGCCGATGGCCCAGGCGGCCCCGGCCTCCTGTATGACCTGCGGGTTCCTGGTGCCGCTCACGGGATCGCTGCGGCAGGCGTTCGGTGTGTGCGCCAACGAGTTCAGCCCCGCCGATGGCCGTGTGGTCTCCCTCAGCTACGGCTGCGGGGGCCACTCCGAGGCCGCCGTCATGCCCACGCCGCCGCGTCCGGCCCCGCCCGTCATCGACGAGACCGTGGTCGACCCGCTGACCCTGCGCCCCGACCGCACCGGCGGCTCCGTCGAAGCGGACGGCCCCGCCGAGGAGCTCGGCCACTCCTGACACCTCACGGACCACCGGGCCCGCCCCCACGGGGCGGGCCCTTTCCCGTCCCCCGTCACGCTCTCCTCTCGGGCTCCCCTTCCGCGCGTCCCCCTTCGGGTCGCCTTCACGGGTCCTCCCGCCCCAGATCTCCCCCCGGGGCCTCCGTGTCGGACCGGCCCCGGGACGCCGCGCTCGCGGCGGGTCGGCGGGTTGCGGGGTCGGCGGGTCGCGAGGGCGGCGGAGGGGCGGATCGGTCGGTGGCGCGCGGCGGGCGGAGCCCGTCTGACCTTCGCGGCGTTCGGTGCCCGGCGTTCGGCGCCCGCGCACGGGGCGCCGCGGGCCGGCCAACCCGCCGATCCTTCGGCGCCGCCCCTTCGCCGACCCTCCGCCGCCGCGATCCGCCGGCCGCGCGCCGGCGCCGCCGTGTCCGGGTGGCGGGACCTCGTGCGGCCAAAGCTCCCGGGCGCGGTGGTGACCTGGGGCGTTGGCGGAGGGGGCGGGGGGCGTCGGAGGGCGCGGCGGGTTGGCGGTACGTTCACCGCAGGACGTTCACCGTCGGCATGCCGTACGCACCGCGCGTACGGAACGCCGGCGGACCGGCACAGGGGAGAGCACACGTGAGCAGCAGCACGGCGATGGTGCGCGGCACGACGGGGGACGCGGACCCGTTCGGTACCGGGCGGCTGCGGCGCGGCGTCCTGGACGCGTGGGCCGCGTCGCCCGCGCGCTTCCGGGAGGACGCCAACGCCGAGGAGGATCTCGCGCTCGGCGGCTACCGCGACCGCCTCGTCATCGAACTCGCCCAGAACGCCGCCGACGCGGCGGCCCGCGCCCAGGTCCCGGGCCGCCTCCGGCTGACCCTGCACGAGCCCGGCGCGGTCGGCGGCCCGCACGCGGGCGACGGCCCGGCCCCGCCGGTGCTGGTCGCCGCCAACAACGGCGCCCCGCTGGACGCGGCCGGCGTCGAGTCGCTGTCCACGCTGCGGGCCTCCGCCAAGCGCGACGCGGCCTCGCCCGGCCCGTCGCGGGAGGAGCTGGCCGTCGGCCGGTTCGGCGTCGGCTTCGCCGCCGTCCTCGCCGTCAGCGACGAGCCCGCCGTCGTGGGCCGTACCGGCGGCGTGCGCTGGTCGCTGGCCGAGGCGCGGGAACTGGCCCGGAGCACGGCCGAGGCGAGCGCGGAGCTGGCGGACGAGCTGCGCCGCCGCGAGGGCCACGTGCCGCTGCTGCGGCTGCCGCTGCCCGCCGAGGGCCGCGCACCCGAGGGCTACGACACCGTGGTGGTGCTGCCGCTGCGCGACGGCGCCGCCGAGGACCTGGCCCGCCGCCTGCTGGCCGCGATCGACGCCTCGCTGCTGCTCACCCTGCCGGGCCTGGCCGAGGTCGTCGTGGAGACCCCGGACGGGGTGCGGACGCTGCGCCGCCGCCAGGACGGGCCGTACGTCGTCATCGAGGACAGCGCGCACGAGAGCGGTGCCACCCGCTGGCGCGTCGCCCGCGACGGCGGCCCGCTGAGCGCCGAACTCCTGGCCGACCGCCCCGTCGAGGAGCGACTGCGCCCCGCGTGGTCGGTCACCTGGGCGGTGCCGGTGGACGCGACGGGCGCCCCGGCGCGGCTGGGCGGCGGGCCCGCGCTGCCCGGCCTCGGCGGGGAGTGGGCCGACAACGGCGTACCCGGTACCGGGCCCGCCCGGGGCGGGGCCGCGCCGGTCGTGCACGCGCCCACCCCCACGGACGAGCCGCTGGGCCTGCCCGCGCTGCTCATCGCCTCCTTCCCGCTGGAGCCCACCCGCCGCCGGGTGGCGCCCGGCCCGCTCACCGACTTCCTGGTGGCGCGCGCGGCCGACGCGTACGCCGGGCTGCTCGGCGACTGGCATCCGGTGACCGTCGGCACCCTCGACCTGGTGCCGGGGCCGCTGGGCAAGGGCGAACTCGACGGCGCCCTGCGCCGCCTGATCCTCGACCAACTGCCCCGGGTGGCCTTCCTGCCGAGCGCGGCCACCGCGTACGCGAGCGTCGACGGCGCCCCGGCCGACCCCGCCGCCACCGGTCCGGCCGCCGCCGTCCCGGGCGCGGCCGACCCCGACGCGGAGGCCCCCGCCGACCCGTACGCCGAACCCGCCGCCCAGGACGCGCCGGGCGTGCTGCGCCCGGTGGAGGCGGAGGTGCTGGAGGGCGCGGGCGCCGAGACGGTCCGCGTACTGGCCGAACTCTTCCCCCACCTGCTCCCCGCCGGCCTGGAGCGGCGGGCGGAACTGCGCGCCCTGGACGTGGGCCGGGTGCCGCTCGGCGAGATGATCGAGCGGCTCGCCGGCGCCGAACGCCGCCCCACCTGGTGGCGGCGCCTGTACGACGCGCTGGCCGGCACCGATCCGGAGCTGCTGACCGGCCTGCCGGTGCCGCTGGCCGGCCCCCCGCTGAGCCCCGGCGCCGGCCGGCGCCGGGGCGAGGAGAGCGGCGCGGCCCGCACGACGATCGGCCCCCGTCAGGTGCTGCTGCCGCTGCCCGAGGGCCTCGGCGCCGACCGGGACCCGGCCGCCGGCCCGGCCTACGCCGGTGGCCAGGGCCCGGCCGGGGGCTCCGACGACGCCACCGACGCGGCGGCCCGCCACCACCGCACGCTGGCGAGGCTCGGCCTCAAGGTCGCCCACCCCGACGCCGTGCACCCGCTGCTGGAGAAGCTGGGCGCCACGCCCGCCACCCCGCGCGCCGTGCTGACCACCCCGCAGGTGCGGGCGGCGGTCGCCGGCTCGCTGGACGCGGCCGACGACTTCGACCCGTACCTGGACGAGGCGTACGCGGACGGGGACGCGCCCGGCGGCCCGCTGGACGCCGACGCGCTGGCCGAGACGGTGCTCACGCTGGTGCGGGACGCGCGGCTGGCGCCCGGCGACGAGCCGTGGCTGGCCGCGCTCGCGCTGCCCGACGAGGACGGCGAGCCCGCGCTCGCCGGTGACCTGGTGGTGCCCGGCAGCGACTTCGAGCGCGTCATCCGACCCGGTGAACTCGCCGCCTGCGACGCCGAGTTGGCCGACCGCTGGGGCGAGGAGACGCTGGCGGCGGTGGGTGTGCTGGCCGGCTTCACGCTGGTGCGCGCCACCGACGTGGTGCTCGACCCGGACGAGCTGGAGCCCCGGGACAGCGACTACCCCGAGCCCGACGACGTGGGCGTGCTCGACGCGGTGGACGTGTGGTGCGAGGACCTGCTGGACGCGTTGGAGCCGACGTCGGTGCCGCCGGTGGCCACCGAGATCGTGGCCGTACGCGATCTGGACCTGGTGGACGACGACGCCTGGCCGCTCGCCCTGGCCATGCTCTCCCGACCGCCGCTGCGCGACGCGCTCACCACCCCGGTGCGGGTGCTGCTGCCCGGCGGGACCACCGAGGTCGTGCGGCCGTACACCGCGTGGTGGCTGCGCGGCCACCCGGTGCTCGACGGCCGGCGCCCGGCGGGGCTGCGCGCCGCCGGCGGCGATCCGCTGCTCGCGGGCCTGTACGAGGCCGCCGACACCGCCGACGTGGACGCGCAGGTACTGCGCGCGCTCGGGGTGCGCACGTCGGTGGCCGCGCTCCTCGACGAGCCCGGCGGGGCCGCCGAACTCCTGGCCCGCCTCGCGGAGGAGGCCGGCGAGGTGGGCCCGGCCCAACTGCGCGGCCTGTACGGGGCACTGGCCGGCCTGGCCCCGGAGGACGTCACCCTCCCCGACGAGCTGCGGGCGGTCACGTACGCCGCTGACCAGGGGCCGGACGCGTACACCGTCCAGGTGGTGGACGCGGCGGACGCGCTGGTCGCCGACGCGCCGGACCTGCTGCCGCTGGCCATGGCCGAGGGCGCGCCCCTGCTGCCGGTCCCGCCGGCCCGTGCCGGCGAGTTGGCGGAACTGCTCCAGGTGCGCCGCCTCGGCGAGGCGTACCCCGCCCCGGTGGTCTCGCGCGGCGAGCCGCACGAGGTCGCCGAGGCGGTCCGCGAACTGCTGCCCGGCGTCCCGCTGGCGTACGTGGAACACGAGGAGCTGCTGGTCGAGCTCGGCCGGACGGCCGAGGCGGCGAGCGACGCGGCGGGCGTACGCCAGGTCGAGCTGGACTGGCGGTACGTCGACGGCACCCTGCACGCGGCCACCGTCGAGGGCGTCGCGGCCGGTCTGTGCTGGGCCGCCGGCCAGTGGGAACGCCGCTTCGAGGTGGCCGCCCTCCTGGAGGACCCCACCCGCACCGAGGAACTGGCCCGCTCCCGCTGGTTCGACGGGCCGCGCGGCACGGCCTGAGCGACAGGCCCGCGTGACCGGCCCGGGGTCCTCCGCGCGAGCGGCCCCGGGTCGGACAACGACGTCCGATGGCCGCCAGCGCGAACCCCCGCGCGTGCGCAGGCTGGTGACATGACGCCGTCACCCACCACCGGGCCCGCCACTCCCCCCGCCCCTGGCCTCGCCCGACCCGCCGCCACCCCCGCCCCGTCCGCCGGCGCCTCCGTCGCCGCGCCCGCCACGGACTCGACGGCCCTGCTCACCGGCATGTACGCGGCCGAGGCGGCCTACCTGGCGGCCGGGGGGCCGGGCGCGGCCTCGTTCGGCCTGCTCGCGCCCTTCTTCTCGTACGACGTCGTACTGCGCCAGGCGGCCGGTCTGCCCTACGGCGGCACCTGGCTCGGGCACAGCGGCCTGGCGCGGTTCTTCCTGCGCATGGGGCAGGTGTGGGAGTCCTTCGCCATGGTGGAACAGGAGTTCCTCGCCACGGGTGAGACCGCCGTCGTCCACACCCGGGTGCGCGCCCGCGCCCGCGCCACCGGCCGCGCGCTCGACTTCCCGATCCTCCAGACCCTCACGGTCAGGGACGGGCGGATCACCGAGATCCGCCCCTTCTACTGGGACACCCGGGCTATCGCGGCGGCCTGCGCCACCACCCCGCCGACAGCCTGAGCGGCCTGAGCCCGAGCGCGCGGCCGCCGCCGGTTCTCGCGTGCTCAGGCGGAGTCCGCGTAGCGGGTGGCGATGGCCGTGGCGCGGGCGTGCAGGGAGGCGCGCAACGAACGGGGGGTCAGCGCCTCCGCGTCCGGGCCCAGTTCCCACAACGCCCACTCGGCGTGCCGCGCGTCCTGGAAGGTGACCTCCAGCCGGGACCAGCCCTCGGCGTCGGGCTCCTCCGCGCGGACGGCCAGCGCGGTCTCCAGCAGCTCCTCCCGCCGCGCCGCGCGCACCCGCACCAGCGCGCTGAGGTGCTGGCCGCCCTCGAAGAGGAACCGCGCGGAGCGCTCCCGCCAGATCTGGTCCAGGTCGATCCCGTTCGGCCGCTCCGCCGGTTCGGGCAGTTCCTCGGCGGCCTCCACCCGGGAGAGTCGGTACGTACGGTCCGCGCCGTCCCGCGTGGCCAGCAGATAGCCCCGGCCGCCCACGGTGACCAGGCCGATCGGGTCCACCGTGCGCCACCGGGGCGGCTGGCCCGTGGCCGCGTAGTGGATGCGCAACCGGTGCCCGGCCAGCACCGCGCGCCGTACCGCGACCATCGCGGGGCCGACCACCGCGTCGGTGGCCACCCGCCGGGCGAGCAGATCGGTGCGCGGGTCGACGAGGATGCGCCGGGCCGCGTCGCTCGCGCTGGCCCGGTGGTCCTCGGGCAGTGCGTCGACCACCTTCCGCAGGGCCGAGGCGAGCGCCGGGCCGAGGCCGAACACGCGCTCCGCGCGCCCCGATCCGGCGGTCAGCAGCGCCAGGGCCTCGTCGTGGTTGAGCCCGGTCAGCTCGGTCCGGAAGCCGGGCAGCAGCGCGAAGCCGCCGTGCGGGCCGCGTTCGGCGTACACCGGGACGCCGGCTGACGACAGTGCCTGGATGTCGCGCAGCACGGTACGGGTCGACACCTCCAGCTCGCGGGCCAGCGTGTCCGCGGTCAGCCGACCGCGCTGACGCAGCAGGAGGACCAGGGAGACCAGCCGGTCGGCACGCATGGAGGAACTGTAGGGGAGTACGTGACAGAGGGTGTCGTGATCTGCCGGGAGGCTCGTTGCGCGACGTCGAATCCGGCGGTGGTCGCACCGACGGGCGCGCGTACTCACCACGAGGCGAACGGAACGGACATGACAGTGGAACGAACGGCGGTCAACCCGACGACATGGTCGGCGGAGATGGGCTTTCACCAGGGCGTTCTCGTCCAGGGACAGACCCGGACGCTGTACCTGTCGGGGCAGACCGCGACAGGTCGCGACGGCGAGCCCCGACACGAGGGGGACCTGGCGGCGCAGTTGGCGCTGAGTGTCGACAACCTGGTGGCCGTGCTCGGCGAGGCCGACATGTCGCTGGCCGACCTCGTGCGGCTCAACGTCTACACCACCGATGTCGACCTGCTCCTGCGGCACTACGGCGTGCTCGCGGCGCGGCTGGCCGCCGCCTCGGTGGCGCCGACCACCACGCTGCTCGGGGTGACGCGGCTGGCCCTGCCCGGCCAACTGGTCGAGCTTGAGGGCACCGCCGTCGCCTGACCTCCCGCGCGCCGCCGCGCCCCGCGCCCGCCGCGCCCTGTGGCGCACCCTTTCGAGTGGCTCGCGTCCCCTGGGGTGGACGTGGTCACGGGGGCGACCGGGGTGGTGGAGGCGTGCGCGTGTTCGGCCCAACTCATGGGACTCCGGAAACAGTTGTGAATGGCGGGTGAAATACGTACAGTCGCTCCCGTCGGACTCCGTCATCTCATGAGATAGGACGGAGCCCTTTTCATCGTATGGGGGGATTTATGCGCAAGAGCGCATCTCTGGCCGTACTCGCTGTCGCCGGTGTCACCGCACTCAGCGGTCTGACCGCGACGACGGCACACGCGAGCGGCTACGGCGACACCAAGATCACCAAGGTGGTCGCCAACGGCGGCAAGAACGTCGTCATCGGCACCAGCGGTGCCAAGAGCTTCACCGTCGCTGTCACGGCCCAGGACAACTCGGGCATCAAGGCCGCGGACATCACCATCAAGGGCCCGTCCGCCGGGTTCTTCACGCCGAACAAGGGCGTCAAGTGCGTGGCCGCGGCCAACAAGAAGGCCGCGACCTGCACCGCGACCTTCACCGTCGACCCGCGCGTGGACCTGTACACCAACGCGCTGGCCGGCACGTGGTACGTGGACGCCTGGGTGGACGCCAAGGACGGCGACTTCTACGAGAGCGCCAAGGCCGGGTCCTTCAAGCTCCAGCGGCAGGGGAAGCTGACGGTCAACGCCTCCCCCGAGCCCGTCAAGAAGGGCAAGACGCTCACGGTCACGGGCAAGCTGACCCGCGCCCACTGGGACGTCTTCGGCGACAACAAGTGGGTCAACCACGGCAACCAGTCGGCCAAGCTGGAGTTCCGCAAGAAGGGCGCCAAGACCTTCTCGACCGTCAAGACGGTCAAGGGCAACAAGAACGGCGACTACAAGACCACGGTCAAGGCGTCGGTGGACGGTGACTGGCGCTGGAACTTCGCCGGTTACAGCACGCACGCCGCGGTCGCCTCCGGCGTGGACTTCGTCGACGTCAAGTAGTCAGCGAACCGGCCGGCCGGCCAGCCGCCCCGCGGCCCCGGCACCCGCGCCGGAACGGGTCGGGCCCGCGCCGTCATCGGCGCGGGCCCGCTCGTGTGTGACGGGGCGTCCGCCGCCCCCGCGGGGAGGCGACGTCCACACCCGGGGTGTTACGCCGGGAAGCGACGACCCACCCAGCGCCAGGCCACCTCCAGCACGACGGAGGCGGCCACCGCGATGCCCACCGCCGTCCACGGCATCGACGCGCCCACCAGCTTCAGCGCGAAGAAGTCCTGCAACCAGGGCGTCACGATCACGATGACGAAGCCGAGCGCCATCGTCAGCACCAGCCCGATCCGCCACCAGGTGTACGGCCGCGCGATGATCGCCAGCACCCACATCGAGATCAGGAACAGCGTCAGGGTGGCCGCGCTGGTCTCCGCGTCCCGCGCGCCCTCGCCGGTGTAGACGTGCCGGGCGACGAGGTAGGTGGCGAAGGTGGCGATGGCCGCGATGGCGCCGGCGGGGATCGCGTACCGCATCACCCGGCGTACGAAGTGGGGCCGCGCCCGTTCCTTGTTGGGGGCCAGCGCCAGGAAGAACGCCGGCACGCCGATGGTCAGCGTGGACAGCAGTGTCAGGTGCCGGGGCAGGAACGGGTACGAGACCTGCGAGCAGACCACCAGCAGTGCCAGCAGTACCGAGTACACGGTCTTGACCAGGAACAGGTTGGCGACCCGCTCGATGTTGCCGATCACCCGACGGCCCTCGGCGACCACCGACGGCAGCGTCGAGAAGCTGTTGTTGAGCAGCACGATCTGGGCGACCGCGCGGGTGGCCTCCGAGCCCGAGCCCATCGCGACGCCGATGTCCGCGTCCTTGAGCGCCAGCACGTCGTTGACGCCGTCACCGGTCATCGCCACGTTGTGACCGCGCGACTGGAGCGCGCCCACCATGTCCCGCTTCTGCTGCGGGGTGACGCGACCGAATACCGCGCCCTCCTCCAACGCGGTGGCCATCTCCTCGCGGTCGGCCGGCAGTCGACGGGCGTCCACCGTGTGCTCGGCCCCCGGCAGCCCCAGCTTGCCGGCCACCGCCCCCACCGAGACGGCGTTGTCACCCGAGATGACCTTCGCCGCGACGTTCTGCTCCGCGAAGTACCGCAGCGTGTCGGCCGCGTCGGGCCGCAGCCGCTGTTCGAGGACGATCAGCGCGGTGGGCCGTACGCCCTCGGCGACCCGCTCGTGCTCCAGCTCCCGCTCCGTACCGGCCAGCAACAGCACCCGCAGACCCTGCGTGTTCAGGCTCTCGATCTCCGCGAGCGCCGGGTCGTCGGCGGGCAGCAGCACGTCCGGGGCGCCCAGCAGCCAGGTGCGCTCCGCGCCGCCCGGCTCGCTCAGCGTGGCACCGCTGTACTTGCGGGCCGAGGAGAACGGCAGCGCGGCCGTGCACTCCCAGCCGTCCCGCTCGGGGTACCGGTCGATGATCGCCTGGAGGCTGGCGTTGGGCCGTGGGTCGGAGCCGCCGAGCGCGCCGAGCACCTGCCCCACGTACGCCTCGTCCGGCGTGCCCCGAGCGGCGGTCCCGTCGTCGGAACGCTCCTCGCCCGAGGCCAGCAGCCGCACCTCGGTGACGTCCATGCCGCCCTCGGTGAGCGTGCCGGTCTTGTCCAGGCACACCACGTCCACCCGGGCCAGACCCTCGATCGCGGGCAGCTCCTGCACCAGGCACTGCTTGCGGCCCAGCCGGATCACCCCGATCGCGAAGGCCACCGAGGTCAGCAGCACCAGACCCTCGGGCACCATCGGCACGATGCCGCCGACCATCCGGCGCACCGCCTCGCGCCAGTCGTTGTTCTCCACCACGCTCTGGCTGATGACCAGCCCGATCGCGGTGGGGATCATCATCCAGGTCACGTACTTGAGGATCTGGCTGATGCCGCTGCGCAGCTCGGAGTGGACCAGCGTGAACCGCGACGCCTCCTCGGCGAGCTGGACCGCGTACGCCTCCCGGCCGACCTTGGTCGCGGTGAACGCGCCGCCGCCCGCGACCACGAAGGACCCGGACATCACCGGGTCGCCCGGGCGCTTGAGCACCGGGTCCGCCTCGCCGGTCAGCAGCGACTCGTCGATCTCCAGCCCGTCGGCCTCCACGACCTCGCCGTCGACCACGCACTTGTCGCCGGGCCCCAGCTCGACCAGGTCGCCCAGCACGATCTCGCCGACCGGGATCTCACCGGAGACCCCGTCCCGACGCACGGACGGCTTGGCCTCGCCGATGACGGCCAGGCTGTCCAGCGTCTTCTTGGCGCGCAGCTCCTGGATGATGCCGATCGCGGTGTTGGCCACGATCACGAAGCCGAACAGCGCGTCCTGGATCGGCGCGACGATCAGCATGATGACGAACAGGACGCCGATGATCGCGTTGAAGCGCGTGAAGACGTTGGCGCGCACGATGTCGGCGGTCGAGCGCGAGGAGCGCACGGGCACGTCGTTGACCTCGCCCCGGCTCACCCGCTCCGCGACCTCGGCCGTGCTCAGCCCGGGATGGTCGGGGTGACGCGTCGCCGCGTCGGTTCGCGCGGAGGGCGGACCGCCGTCCGGATCAGGTTCGTCGACTGCGGTCTCAGCCCGGTAGGTCATGAGACGACGGTACGGGGGGAAGGCGGCCCGCACCCCTTGAACGCACACCAAAAACAGGTGGCGGTTCTCTCAACTCTTCCGGCAACCCGAAGGCCCGTCGCCGCGTCGGGGGCACCGCCCCACCACCCCGCCCCGCTCGCCCCGCACACCTCGTCTGACCTGCGGTGATCGCGCGTCGACCGAGGGTTACGCCACCTCGGCCGGCGGCTATGCCGCTGAGGGCCCGGCCCCGCCGGTGGGGGCGGCGTCGGCGGCGCGGGCCGCGTGCCGGCGCAGCGCCTCGTCCCGCTTGCGCACGTACCAGATCCCGATCAGCCCCAGACCCGCGCCGGCCAGGCAGGTCCACAGCCACCACAGGTGGCCGTGGTCGTCGAACCAGCCGTAGAAGGGGAGCTGGACGAGGAAGAGGACGAACCACACGATCGTGCCACCGGTGATCGTGGCGACGACGTTGCCCTCCAGGGGCTCGGGCGCCTCGTGCAGGGGGGTCCACTTCTTCATGCCCTCAGCGTAGTCCGTGCCCCGGGGCCGGCCGCCGGGGGCGCCGAGCGTCGCGCCCGAGGTCGACAGGGCGCCCCGGACCGAAGTGGATCTATATAGGTCTACGCGCGGAGATAGCAATCTCCTCCTTGTTTGTTCATACTGCAACGGTCCAGTTTCGTCCGGACTTGTTCGTAGGAACATCCCAACGCGGGTGCGAGAAGGGGTCGGCGGCGCGCGCCGTCACCACCTGTCGGCCAGCGGCGGATGGCCCCGCTCCGTCCCCTTGCGTCACCCCACCCCCGCCTTCCCTCAAGGCCCGTCCGACTGAGGTCCCGCATGTCCCCCTCGGCTACCGCCGCGGCCAGCGCCCCGCAGCCTTCCCCGCCCGAGCCGCAGAACGCCGTCGACCGGTTCTTCAAGATCACGCAGCGGGGCTCGACGGTCGCCCGCGAGCTGCGTGGCGGGCTGGCGACCTTCTTCGCCATGGCGTACATCATCGTGCTGAACCCGATCATCCTCGGGTCGGGGCACGACAAGTACGAGCACTACCTGGACAACGGGCAGCTCGTGACGGCCACCGCCCTGATGGCCGGCCTCACCACGCTGCTCATGGGCGTCATCGGCAACGTCCCGATCGCCATCGCGGCGGGCCTGGGCATCAACGCCGTCGTCTCGCTCCAGCTCGCGCCGAAGATGAGCTGGCCGGACGCGATGGGCATGGTCGTGCTGGCCGGCCTGGTGCTGATGATCCTGGTCGCCTCCGGACTGCGGCAACGCGTCATGGACGCCATTCCCGGCGGGCTCCGGCGCGCCATCGCCATCGGCATCGGCCTGTTCATCTCGCTCATCGGCCTGGTGGACTCCGGCTTCGTCACCCGCAACCCGGACGACGCCAGGACCAGCGTCCCGCTCGGCCTCGGCGTCGAGGGCCAGCTCCAGGGCTGGCCGGTGGTCGTCTTCGTGCTCGGCCTGGCGCTGACGTTCGTCCTGGTCGTCCGCAAGACGCGGGGCGCGATCCTCATCGGCATCACGGTGATGGCCTTCGTCGCCATCATCATCAACGCGATCGTCACCATCCCGGACAAGAGCTGGGGCCTGTCCGTGCCCGAGGTGCCGGACAGCGTGGTGGGCAGCCCCGACTTCGGACTCATCGGCGAGATCAGCCTCTTCGGCGGGTTCAAGGAGGTGGGCGTCCTCACCGGCTGCCTGTTCGTCTTCACGGTGCTGCTGTCGGGCTTCTTCGACGCGATGGGCACCATCATCGGCGTCGGCGAGGAGGCCGGGCTCACCGACGAGAAGGGCCAGCTCCCGGGGATGGGCCGCATCCTCATGGTGGACGGCATCGCCGTGGCGGGCGGCGGCTTCGGCTCCGCCTCGGCCAACACCTGCTTCGTGGAGTCCACCGCCGGCGTCGGCGAGGGCGCCCGCACGGGCCTGGCCAACATCGTGACCGGCGGGCTCTTCCTGCTCGCGCTCGTGTTCACGCCGCTGGCCAAGGTCGTGCCCTCCCAGGCGGCGACGCCCGCGTTGCTGGTCGTCGGCTTCCTGATCATGGCGGCCAACGTCAAGGAGATCGACTGGAACGACGTGACGATCGCCGTCCCGGCGTTCCTCACGATCATCGCGATGCCGTTCACGTACAGCATCACCAACGGCATCGGGATCGGCGTGCTGGCCTTCATCCTGCTGCGCGTGGCGACCCAGCGGTGGCGCGAGATCCCCTGGCTGCTCAACGTCGTCGGGGCGTGCTTCCTGGTGTACTTCCTGCTCAACCCGATCGAGCAGGCGCTGGGCGTCAAATAGCGTCCGCCCCCGTGCGGGTGACGTGGTGGCGCGGGCCGGGCCGGTCCGCGCCACCACGCACCGCACCCCGCCTGACCCCGTCACCGGGCCCGTCGGCAGCGCGCCGGTCGGGCCCGGTGGCTGTTGGGGCGGAGGGTGGACGTCGGCGCCGGTGTCAGCGTCGGCGCGTGGGTGGGGTGGCCGGCGTGCGCGGGGCGCGGTGGCGCGCGCCGGCGCCGTGGGTCAGTGGGGGCTGGCGGGCGACGACGGTGTGCCCGGCTCGGCGTAGAAGGCGGCCGTCTCGTCGACCGAGGCGTGGAAGCGCTCGTCGAAGTCCTCCCGGACCAGCGTCCGGACCACGTACTCCTGGACGCTCATGCCCCGTCTGGCGGCATGCTGGCGCATCCGGTCGAGCAACTCCCCGTCGATCCGCAAGCTGAGCACCGTTGATCCCATGGGGGACAGCGTTGCCGGGGCCGGGGCGCTGGTCGTTCGCTTTATGGCGCGAGATCACTCGTATGGGTGATTCGCAGGGGAAACGTTATTGGGTTTTGTTAGGTAGCGTAATGAGTTACGCTAAATACATGCCTGACTTGACCGGCGACGACGCTGCCGCCGTGAACGCACTGCGATCCGCCGTGATGCGACTCTCCCGACGTCTCAAGCACCAGCCGCTTGGTACCGACGGTGGGCGCGGCGGACGCGTTGACGAATCGCTCAGCCCGACCGAGATGTCGGTTCTGGGCACCCTCGCGCGCTGCGGCTCGGCCACGCCGGGCGAGCTGGCCCGCAGAGAACACGTACAGCCGCCGTCGATGACCCGCATCGTGGCCCTGCTCGAAGCCAAGAGCCTGGTCAGGCTGGAGCCGCACCCCGAGGACCGCCGCCAGAAGGTCGTCTCCCAGACGGAGCGGGCCGAGGCGATGCTGGAGGAGAGCCGCCGCAAGCGCAACGCCTGGCTGGCCGACCTGGCCGGTCAGCTCGACGAGGACGAGTGGGCCACGTTGCGGGCCGCCGCGCCCGTCCTGGAAAAGCTCGCCCACCTGTAACGCCCGCCCCGGCGCCCGGCCCACCTGCGCGCCGGCCCCCCGACCGCCCACCGGCCGGGCCCGATCCACCGGCGGCCCGACCACCGGGCCGCCGCCCCCGGCTCGCCGGCCCGCCCCGGGCCAGCCGGCCGGGAAACCGCACACCACGAGGACGCACGAAGCCAAGCACCGTGAACACGGGGCCGCCCCAGGGGCGGCCCCCCTACCGAAAGGAGGCGAAGCCGCTTTGAGTACGGGACCCGGAGCAGACTCCGCACCCGCACCGAAACCGACCACCGCTTCGCCGCCGACGCGCGGCACGATGTTCAGCTCGCTCAGGGTCCGCAACTACCGGCTCTTCGCCAGCGGCGCCGTCATATCCAACACCGGCACCTGGATGTCCCGCATCACCCAGGACTGGCTGGTGCTCGGACTCACCGGCTCGGCCACCGCCGTCGGCATCACCACCGCGCTCCAGTTCCTGCCGATGCTGCTGTTCGGCCTGTACGGCGGCGTCATCGCCGACCGCTACTCCAAGCGCGGCATCCTGCTGTTCACGCAGACCGCGCTCGGCCTGTGCGGGTTCGCGCTCGCCGCGCTCACCCTCAGCGGCCACGTCCAGGTCTGGCACGTCTACCTGATCGCCTTCCTGCTCGGCATGGTCACCGTGGTGGACACCCCCGCCCGGCAGGCGTTCGTCATGGAGATGGTCGGCCCGAAGGACCTGCGCAACGCCGTCAGCCTGAACTCCGCGAACTTCCAGTCCGCCCGCCTCGTCGGCCCCGCCGTGGCCGGCGTCCTGATCACCGCCGTCGGCAGCGGCTGGGCGTTCCTGCTCAACGGGCTCTCCTTCACGGCTCCGCTGATCGGCCTGCTGATGATGCGGACCGGCGAGCTGCACCACGTGGAGCGCGCGCCGCGCGGCAAGGGACAGTTGCGCGAGGGCCTGCGGTACGTCGCCGGTCGCCCCGAACTGCTCTGGCCGATCGTGCTCGTCGGCTTCATCGGCACCTTCGGCTTCAACTTCCCCATCTGGCTGACCGCCTTCGCCGACGACGTCTTCCACGCCGGCCCCGGCACGTACGGCCTGCTCAACACGTTGATGGCCGCCGGCTCGCTGACCGGGGCGCTGCTCGCCGCCCGACGCGGCACCTCGCGGCTGCGCATGCTGGTGGGCGCGGCGCTGGTGTTCGGCCTGCTGGAGATCGTCGCCGCGTTCACGCCCGCGTTCTGGGCCTTCGCCGCGCTGATGGTCCCGATCGGCGTCTTCGGTCTGACGTTCAACGTCACCGCCAACGCCAGCGTGCAGCTCGCGACCGACCCGTCCATGCGGGGCCGCGTCATGAGCCTGTACATGATGGTCTTCGTCGGCGGCACCCCCATCGGCGGCCCGCTCGTCGGCTGGGCGACCGACACCTACGGCGCCCGAGCCGGCTTCGCCGCCGGCGGCCTCGTCTCCGCGCTGGCCGCCGGCACCGTCGGTCTGATCCTCGTCCACGTCGGCGGCCACCGCCTCCGACTCGACCCACGCCGAGGCGTACGGCTCGTGCCGCGCGCGGGGGTGGTGAGCCCTCCGGGCGGCGCGGGGAGCGTCGCCGGGGACGTGGGGGAGGGAGCGCGCGCGGACGCGACGGAGCGTGCGCGTGAGGATGCGGAGGCCGCGCCCACGTCGCGGGCCGCCGACGCGTCGCGGTCCGGCTACGCGCCGGTGCGGCCCTACGCGGCGGAGTCCGCTGACGCGCCGGAGCCCGGCTCCGCGCGGGACCCCGTCTCCGCGCCGGAGCGGGCCGCCGGGCGTGGTGGCCCGCGCGAGGGCGGCCCGCGGCCGGGCGGCGGCGCCGCGCGGGGCGTGGGCGTGGACAATTCGCTGGCGAAGTCGAGGTAGCGGGGCCCGGTACGCCTGGGGCGAGCCCCCGCGCCGGCCCGCCCCCCCGCCTTCGGGCCGGCCGGCGGGGGCGGGCCGGTTGGTGAGCCGGCCCGGCCCGGCGGGTGGTTTCGGTCGTCGGCCCGGCTGATGGGTCTGCCTGGCCGGCGGGTGGTTCGGCCGGTGGGTTCGGCCGGTGGGTCTGCCTGGCTCGGCGGGTGGGCCGGTCGTGGGTTCGGCCGGTGGGTTCGGCTGATGGGTCCGGCACGTGGCCCGGCCCGGCTGGTGAGCCCAGCCGTTGGGCTCGGTTGCCCGTCCTGCGGCTCGGCCGATGGGCTCTGCCATCGGGTCCGGTGGCCTGGTCGGTGGGTCCCGTCGGTGTCTCGCCCCGCCCGGCAGGTCGGGCGCCGGAGGCGGTGGGCGACACTGAGCGGATGAGACTCTTCGCAGCCGTGCTGCCGCCGGCGGCGGCCACCGCGGAACTCGCCGCCGCCGTCGCCCCGTTGCACGACCTGCCCGGCGCTGACCGGCTGACCTGGACCGCCCGCGCCGGCTGGCACTTCACGCTCGCCTTCTACGGCGAGGTGGACGCCGACACGGTGCCCGAGCTGTACACCCGACTCGGCCGGGCCGCGCACCGCAACGGCGCGTTCCAACTCCGTTTCCAGGGCGGCGGCACCTTCGGCGACCGCGCGCTGTGGGCCGGGGCGTCCGGCGGCCTGCCCCCGATGCGCCGGCTGGCCGACTCGGCCTCGGCGGCGGCCCGCCGCGCGGGCGTCGACATGGCCGAGCACCGTTCCTACACCCCCCACCTCACCCTCGCCCGCGACCGCGCCCACGCCGCCGACCTGCCCCGTTACGCCGCCGCCCTCGCCGACTTCGAGGGCCGCCCGTGGCGCGCCGACACGCTCAGCCTGGTCCGCAGCAACCTCCCCGAGCCCGGCGTACCCGGCGCCCAGCCGCGCTACCAGACCGTGGCGTCCTGGCCGCTGGGCGAGTAGCCGGGCCTCGGGCCGGCCGGCCCCGGAACCCGCCACACCCCGGCTCGGGCCCACCCGCCTGAGCGGGAGGGGACGCGGGGCCGCGCCGGGTCGGTGACCTCCTCGCGCGACGCTCGGGCTAACCTCGGAGGGTGGACCCGAAGATTCGAAGCCTGATCGTGAGCGGCACGCTCATCCTGCTGCTCGTGGTGGTGGCGGTAGCCGCGTTCGTCGGCTGACCACGCCTCGCGGCGCCCGCCCGCCCCGGCCGTCCCTGGCACGGCCCGCTACGGCCAGTGGATCTTCACGGGGCCGTCGGGCAGCTTGTCAGCACCGGGACATTTGAGCCAGTCGCGGGTGATCTCGCGGGCCACGGCCGCGGTGAAGGCCGCCACCTTGTCATCACCTTCGACGGGTTCGGCGCGGGGTGGGGCGGTAGCGGTGTCGGGTTGGTTGGTCGTCGCGGTCACCCCCACGACTACTCGTTGCGTTTTGTACTTGGCGGCGCACGGGATGTAGAGCTGGATGGAGTGTTCCTTCGACATGTATCCGTAAGCTGGTCCCAGGGAAATGGGAATCCCTTGGCGTTGCGTGCTTTCGCGCGGATACCGGTACACCGGAATGGACTCGACTGCTATGAGCACCTCTTCGTTCTTGGTGCTCAAGATGCAGTGCCCTTGATCGTAGAGCCTGTCGAAGTACAGCGTTTCTTCCTTGAGCTTTCCGTCGCGAGCGGGGAGCAGAGGCTTGACCTGCCCTCCTGGAATGCGGTCCTCGCAGACCCGTTCAGGCACCTTTGTAGCCCGGTCCTCTGCCAGCGGATCGGCTGTCACCCACCAGATCCCGGCACCCAGGGCCAGTGTCAGGGTTGTCAGTGTCGAAATGCCGACAGGCGACGTGAGGGAGGCGATTCGCGCGCGCACTATCGGGTCCGCCCATCTGCGAATCCACTGTTGACGGCCTGGAACACATCATCGGCCGCCCCGGCGCCAGGCGTTCCTGGCGCAAAGGAGATTCCCTCGCGTTTGGCCGCGTCGATATAGGCTTGCTTCATGGCGTGTGCGGATCTTTCACGCTCGCTGTCGAGATAGTCCTTCCTGTTCTCCTGGATGAGTTTGGCTGCCTCCTCCTCGTCCTTCGTGTAGTGCTCCAGTACCGCCTCTTGGGCATCCTCGTAAGCCCAGCTTGCGATATCGCCGTAAACGGGGATGTGATTTGCTGCCATCTCTGCGAAGCGTCCCGCCCATTTGGCGCCGGTTTCCAGGTTCTTGTTGAACTCCTGGATTTTCTCCACGCTGTCATCGGCAGCAGCGATGGCGTCGCCTTGCCCGGCGGCGGTCACGCTCGCAATGATCGCCCCTGGCCTTGTGGCCCGCTCCGCTGAGGCAGCGAGAGGCTCTTCCCCACGATCGCCGATGGCGGAGCTGATCGCTTCGGTGGTCACGACCTGTTGGGCGTGGGTGATGGCCGCATACGCCTTGGGGTCTTCAGCGGTCGCTTGGAGGAACTTGGTGAGCGTGCGCTCATCATTAAGACTCTTGAGGCTTACGTCAGCCCCCTCCTGCTCGAAGTACCCGCTTGAATCCCCGCCCGCGTAAGCCCGCTGAATGTCGTACATGTACTCAGCCGACATGTTCCCCAGGCTGGGTGCGAGGACTGCCAGGTCGCCGTCCTGTTTGATGGATCCGGGGTTGCTTCCGAGTTCCTTCACCACCTGCTCGAAGACCTTCGCCTGCTCGCGGGTGTGTGGCTGTAGTGGGCCGTCGTCGTCGTGGGGGCGGCCCGAGGTGGCGGACTGGAGGGCGTGACCCAGGGCCTCCTTGGCGGGGTGGGTGCTTTTCTGGTCGGGGTCGGTGAGGCCGCTGGTCTTGTCGGAGAGCCATGCGCGGCCGTTGTCCTCGCTGAGGAAGTGATCCAGGTTGCTCATCCGGTCGAGGTCGCTGTCGCCGCCGCCGGTGGAGCCGCTGAAGAACGCGGTGGACGCTTCGGGGCTGTGGCCGAGCGCCTCCAGGACGCCGGTCATGGGGTCCCAGCCCGAACCCTTCTTGTCGGTGAGGTTGAGGCCGAAGTCCGTGACGCCCTCGTGGGGGTCGGGCACCGGCCAGGTCGCGCCCCGGCGTTCGAGAGTCACCAGGTCCTCGGCGATGGGCTGGAGGAAGCTCTTGTCGTACGTGCCGTTGCGCAGCAGCGATGCCAGGGCCTGGTACCCGACGGGTTGGGCGTGGTCGAGCCCCACGTTGAGCGACTGCCTCCCCGCCCTCTTCAGTTCGTTGATCCAGGCCCTGCCCAGGTACGCGCGGTCCTCGCGGAAGGACGTGTGCGGGTTGTCCTTTCCGGTGGGCGGGTCGGTGGCCGTGGCCAGGGTCAGGCCCATGTCCTTCTGGATGCTTCGCGCCAGTTCCAGCCGCGTCGTGTCGCCGCCGGCCGACGTGTCGAGGGACAGTTGGGCCTGGAAGTGCAGCGCGTCGCGAGCGCCCATGTCGCGGTAGAACTCGACCGCGAATTCCCGGTCCTTGGAATTGTTCCGCATGAGCTGGTGGAACTCGGCCAGTTCCTTGTCGCTGAGCTGTTCGCCCACCTTGTGCAGGGCCAGGCTTTTCCTGGCGAGTTGGACGGTGCGTTCGCGCTGGGCGTCGTCGAGCGAGTCGTACCTCGCGTGACCGAAGTCGTGGGAGTCGTCGCCGTGGATTCTTCCGAGGGCGCGGGCCACCGAGGTGTCGATCTCGTCGGCCTGTCCGAGGAGGTGGTTGATCTGGTCCTGGAGGGCCTTGAGATAGGCGACCTGGTTCGCCGTGTGCTTGGTCTTCTCGCCGGTCCTGTCCACGTACGCGCAGATCACGGTGGAGCCGGGGCCGCCGGAGACCAGGATGCCGTGGTTCCTGGCGTCCACGTCCACGGCTTTTCGTAGGGCTTTTTGAATCGCCGTCAGTTCCTGGTGCGCGTCGCGCAGCATGCTCCAGACGCTCTTGGCCTGGGTGTGCGCGTCGCGGAACTCCGCGCCGGTGGCGCGGATGAACGGACGGGTGACGCCCGCGTTCACGCCTTCCCAGCGGGCGGCCTCGGACTGCCTCACCATGCCGTCCGCGGCCTCGGTGGCCAGCTTGGCGAGGTGGTCCACCATCTCCTTCCAGTCCTCGGCCGCCGAGCCGAGGCCGGACAGGGAGACCTGGTAGACGTCGTCGTACGTCAGTGCCATCGTGCGCTCACCTCACACGTTCCCGTTGCTCGTGCTGTACCCGCGCCCGTGCGCGTGGCGCGCCGGCCGAGGGCCGGCCCGGCCTATCGGTAGTACTTCGCGATCTCGGAGGGCGAGGCGGCGCCGCCGTCGCGGTGCGACATGGTGGCGGCGATCTTCTCGTCCTCGTGGGTGTGCGACTTCTTCGAGAAGTCGAGGTGGTTGGAGATGTGGGCGCACGACTGGAGGAGCGTCCTGACCTGGTCGTCCCAGACGGCCGCGGTGGCGGTCAGCGCGGTGCCCATGGCGAAGTGGTGTGAGGTGAGCGTGGTGGCGGCGGTGGCCGTCGAGCCTTCCCCCGTGGCCCCACGGGCGACGTCCGCGGCCTTCTTGAGCTTTCCGTGCAGCAGGAACGCCTCGTGGCCGACCCTGCCCAGGTCCTCCTGGTGGACGACGAGCCGGTCCGCGTCGCCGCCCGACGTGCCGCCCGTGCCATCGAGCCGCGTCCGCGCGGCTGCCTCGCCGCGAATGCGGCCCCATTCCTCCTGGAACGACATGCTTCCCCCACTTCCCCCGGGCGCGTCAACTCGCGGGTGTAGCAGCGTAGTTACCGTGCGGAACGGTAGCAGGGCGGCGGTGACGGCGGGCGCAGGCGCGATCACGGCGCGGCGTCACATACGACGGGGGCGGGCCCCGGCGTCAACCGCCGGGGCCCGCCCCGTACACCACCGCTCAGACCGCTTCCCGTCCCGTCACCAGGCGAAGGACTCCGGTGCCGGACCCGGGCCCGGGAAGATCTCGTCGAGGCCGGTCAGCACCTCGTCGCTCAGCTCCAACTCGACCGCTCGCAGCGCCGACTCAAGCTGCTCGACCGTGCGCGGGCCGACGATCGGGCCGGTGACGCCGGGACGGGTGAGGAGCCAGGCGAGGGCCGCCTCGCCGGGCTCGACGCCGTGCTCGGCCAGCAGGTCCTCGTACCGCTGGACGCGCTGGCGCACCGCGGGGTCGGCCAGGGTGGTGGCGGCGCGGCCGGAGGCGGTGCGGCCGGCGCCGCCCTCGCGCTCCTTGCGGATCGCGCCGCCGAGCAGCCCGCCGTGCAGCGGCGACCAGGGGATGACGCCGAGGCCGTAGTCGCGCGCGGCCGGGATGACCTCCATCTCGGCGGTGCGCTCGGCCAGGTTGTACAGGCACTGCTCGCTGACCAGGCCCAGCGCGCCGCGCCGGCGGGCCGCCTCGTTGGCCTTGGCGATGTGCCAGCCCGCGTGGTTGGACGAGCCGGCGTAGAGGATCTTGCCCTGCTGGATGAGGACGTCGACGGCCTGCCAGATCTCCTCCCACGGCGTGTCCCGGTCCACGTGGTGGAACTGGTACAGGTCGATGTGGTCGGTACGCAGCCGCCGCAGGCTGGCCTCGACCGACCGGCGGATGTTCAGGGCCGAGAGCTTGTCGTGGTTGGGCCAGGCCGGGCCGTCGTCGAGGGCCATGTTGGCGTACGCCTTGGTCGCCAGGACGACCTTGTCGCGGCGGTCGCCACCCTGGGCGAACCAGGACCCGATGATCTCCTCGGTGCGCCCCTTGTTGGCGCCCCAGCCGTACGCGTTGGCCGTGTCGAAGACGTTGACGCCCGCGCCGAGGGCGGTGTCCATGATGGTGTGGCTGTCGGCCTCGTCGGTCTGCGGGCCGAAGTTCATGGTGCCGAGCACCAGGCGGCTGACCTTGAGGCCGGTGTGTCCGAGCTGCGTGTACTTCATGGGAGCCAAGCCAACGCCCTGGAGCGGGCTCCAGGCAAGTACACCCCTGGCCCCACGCGTCGCTGCCGGCCCGGGGCACGCGCCCGCCTCCGGCGCGGTTGCGGCGTCCGGCTCCGGCGTGGGTTACGCGTCCGCCTCCGGCGCGCTCCCGCCGGCCGCGTCCGCGCCGCCGGTCCGGCGTGGGTCGATGGCGGTGAGGTCGATCTCGACGGGGAACGGCACGGCCACCTTCAGCCGCTCGTGGTAGATCCCGGTCACGGCGTACGTCCGGCGCGCGGGTTCGAGCTCGAAGACGTAGACGACGGGCAGCCCCCGGGCCTCCTCCACGCGCCAGAAGTGCGGGATGCCGGCGGCGGCGTACTTGAGCGGCTTCGCCTCGCGGTCCCGGGCCTCGGAGTCGGCGGAGACGACCTCGACGGCGAGCACCACGTCGGCGGGCTCGTACGTGGTCTGGAGCATTCCGGTGTCCGCGCTGGCGTGCACGGCCAGCACGTCGGGCTCCGGCCGGTCGCGAGGGCCGAGACGTACCGTCATCTCCCGACAGATCTCCAGGTCGTCCGGGGCGGCTAGGACGAGACTGTGCTCCAGCAGGCGCATGACCCGCATGTGGAACTTGGTCTGCGGACTCACGAGGACGAGGCTCCCGTCGATCAGCTCCGTGTGCGGAGGCAGGTTGGGAAGCCGGTCCAGATCGTCGGCGGTGTACCCGCCCACGGGCGGGCGGGGCCACTCAGGCTGTGGCACGACGTGCATCATCAGTGCTCCCATGATCGGGATTCTTGCCGACCCTTCCAGCGTACCCAGGACGCTTGGCGCGACTTCCGTCGAACGGGTGGTTTGACGGCGCGCGCTTGACGTCCGAGGGCGGGCAGGGGCGCGGGCGGAGGCGGTCTGGGCGGGGATGGCAGGCTTACGCCCATGGGTTCGCTTTCTCGCGTGGTCAGCTGTGCCGTCGCCGTCGCCCTGGCGGCGCTTCCCGTCGTCCCGTCGGGGGTGGTGCCCCTCGCGTCCGCGCACGCGGCGGGCTCGGGCGGACGGCCGTCGTCGTTCACCATCGAGGACGACCGGATCACCGAGTCCAGCGGGCTCGCGGCGAGCCGGGCGCACCCGGGCGTGTACTGGACGCACAACGACAGCGACGACGGCCCGTTCGTGTACGCCGTGGACTCCGAGACGGGGCGTACGGTCGCCACCGTGACGCTGCGCGGCATCGGCGACCCGCGTGACGTGGAGGCCGTCTCCGTGGGCCCCGACGGTCGGGTCTACGTCGCGGACATCGGCGACAACCTGGGCGGCACCTGGCCCAAGGTGTGGATCTACGCGTTCCCCGAGCCGAAGCGGCTGGCGGACATCACGGTGACGGCGACGCAGTACACGGTCCAGTACGAGGGCGGTCCGCGCGACGCCGAGGCGATGATGGTGCACCCGAAGACGGGCCGGGTGTACATCGTCAGCAAGCGCGAGGAGGGCGGCGGGCTGTACGCGGGCCCGGCCAGGCTCGCGGCCACCGGTGTCAACCGCTTCGAGCGGATCGGCGAGGTGGGCATGTGGGTGACGGACGGCGCGTTCTCGCCGGACGGTGCGCACCTGGTGTTGCGCGGCTACTTCGAGGCGGTGCTGTTCGACTGGCGCGGCGGCAAGCCGAAGAAGATCGGCGAGCCGAGGCTGCCGATCCAGCGGCAGGGCGAGTCGGTGACGTACAGCCCGGACGGCGGCACGCTGATGTACGGCACCGAGGGCCGGCACAGCCGGGTCACGGCGGTCCACCTGGAGGACGACCAGCTCTCGCCGCAGGCCCGCCGCCAGCAGGGAGCGGACAAGGCGGCCGGCGGCGGGAAGGGCTCGTCGGACGGGGACGAGACGAACGACTCCGGCAACTACTACCTCGTCGGCGTCCTCCTCGCGGTCTGCGCGGCTGTCGGCCTGGCCGGCCGCCGCCTCTTCCGCCGCAGGTGAGGTCCGCGCGGTGTCGCCGGGCGGCCCCTGGCGACCGCGTCGCGCGGGCCTCGCCTCCCGCCCGGCCTCGGCGGGCCGCTCCGGGGTCGTGGAGGTGGTGACACGGGCCTACGGTTGACGGATCTCCCCCAGGATGTCCGTGAACCAGCTTCGGGCCGGGTCGGCGTCCTTCTTCCATTTCTCGATCTCGGCCCAGGTCGTCTTGTTGTTCACGTCCCACCGCTGGATCTCGTACAGCTCGTTGTCCACGGGAGCCCGGGGGTACTTCTTGTGGATCTCGCCGTACGTCGTGATCTTCTTGCTCTCGATATCGCTCGCGGCGGAGCGTCCGGCGATGACGTTCCCACCCGCCAGGCCGAAATAGGCGTCGAGGCCCTTCGGTTTGTCTCCGGTCTCGACCAGGAAGTAGACGCCGTGATAGGTGTCGGCGCCCGCTTTCCAGGTGCGGTGTTTCGCGTAGTGCTGCCCGATGTCCGCGACCCCGGTCTCCTCCTGGAACTCCCGGGCGGCTGCCGCCGGTGGCGTCTCCTTCTGGGCGGTCTCGACGCGCCCACCGGGCAGGGCCTCCTTCTCCGCCCCTCGTTCGATCTTCTTTCCCTCGGGGTAGATGGCGCCCTTGTAGAAGAAGCTTTTCCTTCTCTTCTTCGCGATGAGGAACTTTCCGTCTTTCGCGTACACGAGGGCGTAAGCGTACTCGGCCATGAGGGGGTCTCCGGACGGGTGGCGGGAGATACGGGGCGGCGTCCCGGCCCTGTCGTTCTCTCGTGGGGCCCGGGTCGCAGGGGACACGTACCCGCGTCGCTGGTCGTGCTTTTGGGCTGTGCGGGCGAAAACGCGTCGCACGGTGTTCCCGGTCGTCTGGGAATGCGCGGGGGCGACCTAGCCTCGGTGCCGGGGAACGAATTCGGCAGTAGCAGGCGAACGCGAAGGAGTATCGGTCATGGCAGGCGACGCCAAGGGAATCATGAGCCTCGACACGGTCGTTCCGGACGAGGCCGGCCACAACGCGCCCCTCACGTTCAACGGGATCGAACTCGGCTCGGTCAACCACGCGGTCTTTATCCTGACCGGTAAGGAGTACGAGACCGTTGCCCAGCCGGTGACCGGTGATCCCAAGAAGGCCACGTCGGCGGTCCCGCCCGCCTGGCCGGAGGGGAGCGGTCAGATCTACCTCAAGGGGTCGCGTGACCGGCGGACGAACACCGTGCCGTTCGACGTCATCCACAGCTGAGGACGCCCGCCGGCAGCGGGAACCCCTTCCGGGTCCCGGCGCCCCCCGGCCCCACACCGCCCCGCCCCACAGCCCCCCGCGCCTCTCGCGAGCCCGCGCACGCGCCCCCGGCCACGCGGCAGCCCCGTCCGGCGGCGGTGGCGGGCGGGGCTGGGCGGAACGGGTGGAGCGGGATGCGGGGCGGGCCCGCGAGGGGTCAGAGCTTTTCGATGACGTGGTCCACGCAGGCCGTCAGGGCCTCGACGTCGGCGGGGTCCACGGACGGGAACATGGCGACGCGCAGCTGGTTGCGGCCCAGCTTGCGGTAGGGCTCGGTGTCCACGATGCCGTTGGCCCGCAGCACCTTGGCGACAGCGGCGGCGTCGACGCTGTCGGCGAAGTCGATGGTCCCCACGACCTGGGAGCGCTGCGCCGGCTCGGCGACGAACGGCGACGCGTACGACGACTTCTCGGCCCAGCCGTACAGGCGCGTGGAGGAGTCGGCGGTACGGCTCACGGCCCAGTCCAGGCCGCCCTGCCCGTTGATCCAGTCGAGCTGGTCAGCGAGGAGGAAGAGGGTGGCCAGCGCCGGGGTGTTGTACGTCTGGTTCTTGAGCGAGTTGTCGATAGCGGTCGGCAGCGAGAAGAACTCGGGCACGTACCGCCCCGAGGCGTGCACGCGGGCGGCGCGCTCCAGCGCGGCGGGCGAGAAGGCCGCCAGCCACAGGCCGCCGTCGGCGGCGAAGGACTTCTGCGGGGCGAAGTAGTAGACGTCGGTCTCGGTGATGTCGACGGGCAGCCCGCCGGCTCCGGAGGTCGCGTCCACCAGGACCAGCGACCCCTCGTCGGCACCCGCGACCCGGCGCAGCGGCGCTGCCACACCGGTCGAGGTCTCGTTGTGGGTGTAGGCGTAGACGTCCACACCCGCCTCGGCGACCGGCTCCGGGTGGGTGCCGGGGTCCGAGTTGATCACCGTCGGCTCGCCCAGCCACGGGGCGAGCTTGGCGGCCTTGGCGAACTTCGACGAGAACTCGCCGAAGGTCAGGTGCTGTGAGGTGCGCTCGATGAGGCCGTGGGTCGCGATGTCCCAGAAGGCGGTGGTGCCGCCGTTGCCCAGGATGACCTCGTAGCCGTCCGGCAGCGAGAAGAGTTCGCGCACGCCTGCGCGAACCCGACCCACCAGGTCCTTGACCGGCGCCTGCCGGTGTGAGGTGCCCAGCAGCGAGGTGCCGGTGGCGGCCAGGGCGCTGAGCGCCTCCGTGCGCACCTTGGAGGGGCCCGAGCCGAAGCGTCCGTCGGCGGGCTTGATGTCAGCAGGAATCTGGATCTCAGCCACGGGCGAAGCCTAATCCGTTACGCCCGACGTGCTAGAGGGCGGTCCACCGTATGAGACCAGGTGAGCACCGTTCGCGACCAGATCTGACCTGATAGACGTCAGATCAGGCTGAATATGCCCCTGGAATGGGGGCGCGTTTCGGGCTGGCCGAAAAGTGGCGCGGGCCGCCGGTGGGCCCCCGCGCGGGGCGGCGCCGGCCGCGTGCGGTGGGGCTGGGCACGCGGCTCGGCGCGGTGGTGCGGGCCGGCTCACATCGTGCCGGGGACCTTGCTGGTGGTCACCGCGATGCGGTTCCACGCGTTGATGGCGAAGATGACGCCGATGAGCCTGGCGAGCTCGCTCTCCTCGAAGTGCTTGGCGGCCCGGTCGTACACCTCGTCGGAGATGCCGTTGGGCAGCAGGGTGACGGCCTCGGTCAGCGCGAGGGCGGCCTGCTCCTTCTCGGTGAAGAAGTTCGGCGCCTCGTGCCAGGCGCTGACCAGGTTGATCCGCTCCTCGCTCTCACCGGCCTTACGGGCGTCGGTGGTGTGCATGAGCAGGCAGTACGCACAGTGGTTGATCTGCGAGGCGCGGATCTGGACCAGCTCGACCAGGGAGTGGTCCAACCCCTCCTTGGCCGCGGCGGTCAGGTCGATCATGGCCTGGAAGACCTTGGGGGCGGCCTTCGTGAAGTTCATCCGAGCGGTGTGTTCTGTGGTCATACCTCGACTCTAGGAGGCCGATGGGGCGCACATATGGTTCATTGCCATGGCGGAATCGTGGGGCAAAGCGACGGGTGGGCCGGGCAGTGACCTTCATCTGGAGTTGACCGGTCCGGGAGGTGTACGGGCTTCGCTGACGCGTGCCCTGCGGGAGGCGATCCGTACCGGGCGACTCGTCCCCGGCACCCGGCTGCCGCCCTACCGTTCGCTCGCGGTGGACCTGGGCGTGGCTCGCAACACGGTCGCCGAGGCGTACTCCGAACTCGTCGCCGAGGGCTGGCTGACCGCGCGCCGGGGCGCGGGCACCCGGGTCGCGCCGGGCGCCGTGCCGGCCCGGCCCGTCGCGCCGCGCGCCCCCACTCGCCCACCGCTGGCCGCCCGGCCCACCTTCGACCTGCACCCGGGCGCGCCCGACGCCTCCTCGTTCCCGCGCGCCGCCTGGCTCACCTCCTCGCGGCGGGCCCTGGGCAACGCGCCCAGCTCGGCGTTCGGCGTCAACGACCCGCGCGGGCGCGTCGAGTTGCGGCACGTCCTGACGGAGTACCTGGCCCGCGCCCGAGGCGTACGGGTCGACCCCGAGCGCGTCGTGATCTGCGCGGGCGCCGCCCACGGGGTGCGGCTGCTGGCCGAGGTGCTGGTGGACGCGGCGCGCGAGGACGGGCCGCCGCGCGCCGAGCACGGCGGCGTGGGGCGAACCGGTGTCGGGCGAACCGGCGTCGAGCGGAACGGGGTGGGGCGGGCCGCCGCCTGGGGGCGGGTCGCCGAGTTCGCGCCGGACGTGCTGACGGCCGGGGCGGGCGGGCGCGGCGGGGTGACGATGGCCGTGGAGTCCTACGGCCTGGAGTTCCACCGCACCATCCTGCGCCGCGCCGGCGTCCACGGCGTGCCGCTGACGGTGGACCAACACGGCGCACAGGTCGGCGAGTTGACTGCGATGGCCGCCCGTGCGGTGTTGCTGACGCCCGCGCACCAGTACCCGACGGGCGGCCCGCTGCACCCCGAGCGCCGGGCGGCCGTGATCGACTGGGCCCGCACCACCGGCGGCCTGGTCATCGAGGACGACTACGACGGCGAGTTCCGCTACGACCGGCAGCCGGTGGGCGCCGTGCAGGGCCTGGACCCGGCACATGTGGTCTACGTCGGCTCGGTCAGCAAGAGCCTGTCCCCGGCCGTCCGCGTCGGCTGGCTCGTCCTGCCCGACGCGCTGGTGGACGCGGTGCTCGCGGCCAAGGGCGAGCGCGAGGTGTGGGTGAGCGTGCCCGACCAGCTCGTCCTCGCCGACCTCATCGCGTCCGGCGCGTACGACCGCCACGTACGCCGCATGCGCCAGCGCTACCGGCGCCGCCGCGACCAGCTCGTCTCGCTGCTGGCCGAACGCGCCCCGCACATCGCCGTCACCGGCATCGCGGCCGGCCTGCACGCGGTGCTGGAACTGCCACCCGGCACGGAACGCACCATCGTCCAGGCCGCGGCCTGGCAGGGCCTGTCCGTGGACGGCCTGCACACGTACCGCCATCCGGCGTCCCCCATGCCACCCCAGGACGGCCTGGTCGTCGGCTACGGCACGCCCCCGGACCACACGTTCGCGGGGGCGCTGGACGCGTTGTGCGGGGCGTTGCCGTCGGCGGGGTGAGGGGGGCGCGCTGCGCGCGGCGGGGTGGGGTGGGGTGACGGTCGCGGAAGCCCCCGCGACGCTCAAGGCTGGAGCCGCGAGAGGAGCGGGGGCGGGTCGCGCTCGCGCGCGGGTCAGGCGTGGAAGTCGCCTGCTTTGACGCCGGCGATGAACGCCGCCCACGCCGGGGTGCTGAAGGCGAGGGCGGGCCCGTCGGGGTTCTTGGAGTCGCGTACGGGGACGGTGCCGCTGGTCGCGGCGTGACCTGGGGCCCATTCGACGCAGTTGCCGCCGCCGTTGGAGTACGAGGACTTGTGCCAGGTGCTTCGAGGAGAGGGGGTGATTGTCATTCCGGGAGTTCCTTCGCGAGTTGGGCCAGGATCTTAGGGGTCTCTCTCGGCGGCAGAGCGCTGGCAGCCAGCGCGTCGAACATCCGGTTGAAGCGCCCTACTTCCTTCGGCTTGTCGGTCACCGCAACGGTGAACCAGGCGGTGTCTGTTTGGACGGTCATGGGCAGGCCGTCGTTCAGGATCATGATATTTACATCGTGGAACGCTACGTATCCGCGCCCTGCTTGCGGCAGGACCTGCAGCGTCACGTTCTCTCGGTCTGCCAGCTCGGCGAGAGACTCGTACTGATCGCGCATGACCGCTGTGTCGCCGATGAGGTAGCGCAGCGCCGGCTCGTACAAGACAGCCCAGACCTTCAACGGGTCGTCGTCGCGAACGACTGCCTCCTGCCGCTTCATCCGGAGCTCGACGCTCTGACGAATGAACTCAGTCGTGCTCTCGTCGATTGGCTTGTGCACGTCGTGGACTGCCATGGCATAGGGCCTGGTCTGCAACAGTCCAGGGACGATCGTCGGATGGAAGATCCGAATCTCCTTCGCCGCCGATTCGACGCCCAGGAATCTCGGCATGCCCGACAGCATCGTGGTTCCGGTTCCGGTCCACCACTCCCGGCTGGAGGCTTCGCGCTGGAGTGAGAGCAGTCGAGCTACCTGCTCCTCGTCGGTGATCCCGTACCGCTCCAGCAGTTCACGCAACTGAGCTGCCTGCCGGAAGGACTTCCAGCCGGTCTCCACACGCTGCAGCGTGCTCTCGTCTATGGGGAGCCCCTGCACGGCCTCGGCGATCGTGAACCCAGCCTCTTTTCTTAGTTGTCGCAACTCGTGGCCCAGTCCGATGCGTCGTGCCGTCGGCTGCGGTCGTGCGGCCATGTGTCCTCAATCCCGGCGTATGAGTGCGCCGCTACCTACCTCGTGCCCAGTTTGGCGCCCGATGTGCGTGCAGTGAAGGTCGATGCGACCGTCCTGGCATGTGCCACTTCATCTGCTCAGGCTGAATTCCGAGCAGATTCTATTGCGGCAAACTCGGCTGCCCAGGAACGTGGTTGAGACCGCGCCCCGGATCTTCACGGGTTCGAGTGGACGCGTCCTCCGCTGTTAGGAACGAGCGAGCCATGAATCACACACGCACCATGACCATGAAGGTGTACCGAAAGCGCACTTCGGAGCGCCCGACCCCCACCGTGCTCTTGACGGTCCGCGTCGACCCAACCGCGGTGACACGGGGCGAGCTTGAGGACCAGCATCGCGCCGACGCGTGGGGCGACTGCCGGTGCCCGCTGCATCGCGAAGCGGTCGGTGGGGGCGGTGCCGCGTGACGCAGCACCTCGCGCTGGTGGGCGCGCACCGGGTCATCGTGAAGGGGCTCGCGATGCGGTTCTTCGTCCAGGTGGACGGCGCGTGGTCGCCGACGACCGATCTGGACTTCCAACACGCCTACGAACTCTCGTTGTTCGACCCCGACGCGCTCGCCAAGGACGTGCTGTGCCCGAACGCGCGGCGGGTCGAGTACACGACCGACGAGGCGTGGTTCTGGTCGGACGGGTGCGGCGCCTCGGGGATGTGCACCTTCGACGACAAGGAACCCGCCGAGTGCTCCGTAATGGCCCTGCTGGCGGGGGCCGCGTCGTGATGCCGCGTGCGGTGCGCGTCCCGCGTGAGCTGCGGGTCGAACTCCTCGTCTGGCGGCCGGCCGATCCGGCCGCGCCGCTGGACCTCTCGCGATCCTGGCCTCGGGTCCTCCAGGTCGCCCGCGACGGCGGGGCCGGGCCGCCCGGTGTGATCGTGCGGCCCGGCGAACCGGTGCGGGCGGCGGCGGGACGGGCCGCGACCGCGCTGGGCCTTCGGCCGCCGCCCGAGCCCCGGTTGCTCGCCGTGGACCAACAGCCCGACGAGGGCGCGTACCCGGAACAGCTATCGCTCATCGTGGACGGCGGCTGGCTCGGCGCGGGCGACCTCGCGTCGTGCGACTGCGATGGCCACGGGCTGGTCTGGACCCCGGTGACCGACCTCGGCCGCGTGGCCCTGGTCCACGCCCTACGCGTCGCCGTGACCGGCCAGGACCCTCCTGTGTTGTGGCGGGGCGCGGCCGGTGAGGGCCGGGGTGGGGCGGGGTTCGCGGGGCGGCGGGGTGGGGCGGTGTCGTGACCCGCCCGCCCGCCGCCCCGCTTGTCGCTGGCCGTCGTCGCCCGTCGCCCGTCGCCGTTCGTCGCTGCCGCTGTCGCCCGTCGCCGTCCGGCGCCGCCTGCGCGGGCGGTCGAGGGGGGCCGCGTCGGGGTGGCGCGCCTGCGTCGGTGGCGGTCACGTGCCGGCGGCGGGTCGAAGCTGGCCCGGGGCCAGTTCGACGGCGTCCGGTGTCGCGGTCAGCGCCAGCGGTTGTTGCTGGTGTGGTCCCCGGCCAGCCAGCGGGCGAGGTCGGCGTGTGCGGTGGCGCGCCGTTCGGCGTCGATCTCCGCCACGTCGGGGTGGTCGACGGCGAACTCCAGGATCAGCCCGTTGGGGTCCGTGACGTACAGCGAGACGCAGAAGCCGTGATCCATGACGTGGGCGTTCGTCCCCGGGTGGTCGGCCTCGGTGGCGCGCTTGTGGATGGCCTCCTGCGTCTCTGCCTCCACCTTGAAGGCGACGTGCCGCACGGGGGTCGCGTGGATGCCGGTCCTGAACTCTTCCTGGTCCTGGGCGTCGGCGAACTGGAAGAAGGCGAGCGCGCTGCCGTCGGCCAGGCCATAGAGGGCGTGACTGTAGGCGCGCTCGGACCCGGACAGCACCTCGCGCTCGGTCCACGTGGCCACCAGGGGCAGGCCGATCACCTCCTCGTAGAAGCGCCGGTTGGCTTCCTGGTCGTCGGTGATCCAGGCGTGGTGGTGGAGCCGGAGGGGCAGGGCGTGCGACATGACGGATCAACTCCGTTGCGTAGAAGGGTTGTTGGGCCGGACGGACCGTCTTGCCGCCACGGCTTCGTCCAGCATGCCGCCGAATTAGGTTGAACATTGAATCAATTTGGGTCATGTTCGCGACCCGACGGCGGCGACCGCTTACCCCCTGGTCGGTGGGGGTGGTGGCGCGCGACGGGCGTCGGGTGGGGCGGTGTCGGAGGGTTTGTGGGCCTGGCCTGGTCGGCTATCTGTGGGGTGTGCGTGAGGAGTTGGCGTGCGGAGGGTCTGGCCTGGTCGGACGCGGCGCTCGTGGTGCCGTGCTCGTCGGTTCAGGTCCGGGGTCGGGTGGGGGGTGGCTGGCGTCCGCCTGGGGTGTGAAGGGTGGCGAAAAAAGGTTGAACGATAAACCTGTGTGGGGCATCTCTCGTGCCCGGTCGCCGCTGAGGTGGTGGGTCCCGTACCCGGCCGCGCGGCGCTCGCGATCAAGTGGCCCACCCTTCGCGGGTCGCGGCGACGAGGGGCGGGCGTCGTACGACATCCGGGCGATGTCTGCGGGTGGCCCGTCCGCGCGGCTCGCTCGGCCTCCGGGCGGGGCCTCGACACCTCGGGGCCTTGGGGGCGCGCGGAGGGTTGAGAGGTTGAAGGGTTGGCGGGACCCGGCGGCGGTGATGCGGGCGGCGGCGAGTCGCGGGCGGGCCGTGGTCGGCCGTGGGCGGGCGGGCCGGGCGTCGGGTTGCGGCGGGCGCCGGTCGTGGTGGTGGCGCTCGGGGTGGTGCCGGTTGTGGTGGTGGTGCTCGGGGTGGTGGTGGCTGAGGTGGTGCTGGTTGTGGTGGTGGCTGGGGTGGTGCGGGTCGGTGGTGCTGGTCGGAGTGGGTGGCCGAGGGGTGGTCGCGGTGGTGCCCGCGTGCGGATGGCGTGGCCGGGCGGGTTGCTGGCGCGGGCGGGCCCGGTGCGCGCCGGGCGGGTACAGTTGCACGCTCCAGCAGTGGACGGATGATCGAACGAGGAGGTGAGCCCCATTACCGCTGTGTCAGGTCGGGTGCTCCCCCTTGGACGGGCGCGGTTCATCGCCTAGGTGAACCCACGGGGCCCCGCAGGCGCCCCGAAAGGTTCCCGTGTCAGACGTTTCCGACGTACCCCGTGTCACCCCTGCGGCGCAGCACTCGCCGCGTACCCGCGCGCTGCCCCCCGCTCCCCCCGAGCCCGCCGCGCTTCCTGTGCCGGCGCTACGTCCCGAGCCCGTCGCGCCCCCCGCACCCGCCGTACCGGCCGAGCCCGCCGTGTCGCCTCGACCCGTCGCGCCTTGCGCGTTGGCCGCGCTTCCCGTACCCGCCGATCCTTCCGTACCCGCCGATCCTTCCGAAGCCGCCGTACCCGCCGTACGCGCTGTACCCGCCGCGCCTCCAGCGCCCGCCGCACCTCCCGTACTTGCCAACTCTTCCGAAGCCGCTGACTCGCCCGCGCTCGCCGCTTTCCCGGCGGCCGTCGTACCGGCCGATGTGGTCGCGCGGCTGCGGGCCGCTGGCTGTGTGTTCGCCGAGGACGAGGCTCGGTTGATCCTGTACACCGCCCGTACGCCGGCGGAAGCCGAGTCGATGGTGCGGCGGCGCGCGGCCGGGTTGCCGCTGGAGCAGGTGGTGGGCTGGGCGGAGTTCTGCGGGCTGCGGATCGCGCTGGACCCAGGGGTGTTCGTGCCCCGGCGGCGTACGGAGTTCCTGGTCCGACAGGCCGTCGCGCACGTGGTGGCCCGTCAGCCGGCCAGCGCGTGGCGGGCGGCTTCCGGAGGCGGGTCGACCAGCGCGTTGGGAGCGGCTGGCGCGTCGGGGTTCGCCGGCGCGGCTGGTTCCGGCGGCGGTGGACGCGGGGTGGCTGGCGGGCCTGCTTCCGGCACGGGGACTGGGGCGGTCACCGCGTCCGGGGGTGTGGCTGGGGTCCGTGTGGGGGTGGCGCCCGGGGGCGCCGGTGGGCCTGCGGGGGGCGCCGCGCCCGGGGTCGCCGCTGAGCTCGGAGTGGGCGTGGCGCACCGGTCCGGGGCGGGGCGTCGGTTCGCCGCCGTCCACCGGCCCGCCGCGAACGGCCGCCGTGCGACCCCGACCGGGCGCGGGCCCGGTGCGCTGGTCGCGCCCCTCGCCGGGCGCGGCCCCGCCGCCGCGCCGGCCGTCGTGGTGGACCTGTGCTGCGGGTCGGGCGCGGTGGGCGCGGCGCTGGTGGCCGCGCTCGGGCCCGACACCGAGCTGTACGCCGCCGACGTGGACCCGGCCGCCGTACGCTGCGCGCGTCGTAACGTCGCCGCCGTCGGCGGGCGCGTCTACGCGGGTGACCTGTTCGCACCGCTACCCGCCGCCCTACGCGGGCGGATCGACGTACTGGCCGCCAATGTGCCGTACGTGCCCTCCGACGCGATCGCGCTGCTCCCGCCCGAGGCCCGCGACCACGAACCGCTGGTGGCACTGGACGGTGGTACGGACGGGCTCGACGTGCTGCGCCGGGTGGCCGCCGCCGCGCGGGAGTGGCTGGCGCCGGGCGGCTGCGTCCTGGTCGAGACGAGCGAACGCCAGGCCGCGCGAGCCGCACTCGCCTTCCTACGCGGCGGCCTGGCGGCCCGCCTGACCTGCTCCGACGAGCTCGACGTCACGGTGGTCATCGGCACGCCCCGCGCGGGATGAGGGCCGGCGGGTCGGCGGGTTGACTGGCGGCGGGTTGGCGGATGCGGGGTGAGCCAGTACCGGGTGAGGTGGCGAGTGGGCTGGGGTTGCGGGGGGCCGGGTGGGGTGGCCAGGCGCGAGGGGCGTCGGGTGAGCCGGCGCTGGGTTGACGGGTGCCGGGGGAGTGGCGACGGGTTGGCTGGCGGCGAGGGGGGTTGGGTGGGGCCGTGGCGTGCGGCTGACGGTCGCCTCACGAGGTGAGCGCGCTACGGAGTCGACACGGCTCCCCGGGAGTGACACCACGTCGTGTGGCAGGGGCGTATGGACGGCGGTTAGCCGTCACCCTTTTCGGCTCGGTATCCACGTCGTGAGCATGACGCTCGTGTCCCGCAAGTCCTCGGGGAGCTGACTCTCCGGATCGGTGCCGCGCGCGTGAGCCCGGGCGCGGGCCAGGTGTTCGCGGAAGGTCAGGGTGAGGCCGAGGTCGTTCATGAGCTCCGCCTTCTCCGCGAGATCGCACAGGAACATCAGGCGCGCGTCCAGCGGGACGCGCTCCTGGTGTGCGGCGCGGACCTCGGCGAGCAGCGCGTTCCGTGTCTCGCGGTCGGTGTGGTGTCGCTCCCTGCGCCAGAGCGTGCGGGGCTCGTGTCGCAGCAGGCCACGGTCGGCGAGTGCGGCGCGGTGCAGGGCCAGCGCCGCGTGTCCGCGATGCCGGAGCCAGCGAGGCAGTTTCAGCGGCTGGTCCCCGGCGGCGCTCTGGTGGAGCTCGGCCAGGAGGGCGTCGGCCCAGCCGATGCCGATGGGCTCGGTGCTGAGCAGAGATATCTCGCCCGGCCTCCGCGCGGAGTAGGAGTAGACCTCGAAGCCGAACTTCCGGCTCTTGTTGGCGCGGACCAAAAGGTGCCGGCGCAGTGCGAGTTCGCCGAGCTCGGCGGCGGCGCAACCCACCGCCGTCTGCGCGACGTCGCGTACGTGACCGGTGTCCAGTTGCGAGAGGAGGACGAACTCTTCGGGCAGGGTCAGCGGTTGCGACAGTAAGCCAGCCATGGGTCTCATCCTGACCCATCGCGCTCCGCGCCCGCTCGCGCGCCTGCCCCCACCAGGCCCGTAGCGACGACGCCAACCAGCTCAGCCGAAGAGTTCTCACGGACGTACCGGGCGCCTCCGTCCCCCGCCCCGGGGCGTCGAGGACCGTCGTCTCGCTCGCTCGACTGGTCACCGCCGCGCGCCGCGACCCGGCCAAGACCGGCACGCCCGTGTCGTACACGGGTGCCCGCGTGGTCGAGCAGGCGCTCGGCGCCGAGCGCCTACTCGACTCCCGCTACGCGGAAGGGCACTTCGGCAGCGCCACCGTGACCGCCTACGCCAAGTGGCAGCGCCGGGGCGGCTACACCGGCGCCGGCGCCGATGGCATTCCGGGCCGCGCGACCCTCGCCGCGCTCGGCAACCGCCACGGGTTCCACGTCGCCTGACCCACCACGGCCCGCCCGGCACCGCGCCGGGCGGGCCTCCGTGTCGCACCGCATCTACAGGAAGGCATCCCCATGACCACCGCCACGAAGCGCGCCGTACGCACCGCCCTACAGGCCGCCGTAGCCTTCGCGGTCGCCCTGCCCGCCACCGTCGTCGCATCCGGCATCCCCGCCGCCCTGCCGTGGGTCGCCGGCGCCCTGGCCGTCGCTGGCGGCCTCGCCCGCGTGATGGCCCTCCCGAGCGTCGAGACCCTGCTCGACCGCGTCGGTCTCGGCCTGGTGGACGACGATCAGGGGGTCGGCAGCTCGTGACCATCCCTGCGCCGTCCGATCCGGCCAGCGTCGCCGTCGAACTGGAGCGGATTCGCGGCACGATGGCCGAGGGGTTCGCCCGCACCGACGGATCTCTCGCTCTGCTCGTGCAGCGTGGGCAACAGACCGACGCACGCCTCGCGGACCACGAGGCCCGGCTCGACGCGCTGGAGCGTTCCCGCTGGCCGCTCCCGTCCCTGGCCGCGCTAGTCGGCGTCACCGGGCTCGTGATCGGCCTGTACGGACTCCTCGGAAAGTGAGCGCCCCCTCGCCTGGCTACGGCTGGGCGAGGGGGCTTTCGTCACGCCCGGAGCCTGTGGATTGCGCGCAACGAGCGGGAACGGAGTCACGCGAGCAATCTGCCGCAACGCGCGGATGCAGACCCGCTATCTGGCACATGCTGATCTCGTCCGCACACGAGGGAGGATTCATGACGTTGAGGTTCCTCGGCACCACCAGCGAAGAAGGCAACTGCCCTACCTTGTATGACATCCCGGAGACCGACGAGGTCCTGGTGCAGGGCGACCGTGAGACGGACCCCGAGCACCTTGCCCAGCTCCGAGACGTGAAGCCCAGTGAGTCGTTCGTGCGGGTGCCGCGCTCGCTTCTCATCCGGTACGCTCCGCGCGCCGCCGTACCCGAGCTGACACCATTCGCCGACATGGCGCACCTCTTCAGCGAGTTCCAGCACACTGCGTGGCGGCTGGAGACTCGGCGCGGCTATGCGGTCGATCGCGCCAGCGCGAAGTGGCAGCGGTGGGCAGCCGGGGAGGACGTTTCTACAGATCCGGACAACGCCTGGCGCCTCAACGTGCGGAAGCAGGTTGCTGCGGGGAAGCGATTCGAGCGCGTGCGGATCGTGGACGAACCGATCACCGAGGGTCAGCGATTTCTCGCCGCCACCGCGCCCGGCAACATCGCTGCCGGCGAGGACATCCGCACCCTCACCCGCACCCAGGACCAACATCTGCGGTTGCCCGACTACGACTTCTGGCTCTTCGACTCGCGGCTCGTAGCTCGCTTCGCCTTCGACGACGAGAACACCACCCTGGGTGTCTACCTGACCGAAGACCCGGCCGAGGTGGTTACGGCCTGTCAGGCACGCGATGCCGCATGGCACCACGCCGCACCTGGGGAGCAGGTACCTTCCCCCATGTGAGCACCGACTTCCAGAGCGCACGGGTAGCCCTCGGTGCGCAGTTACGCGAGCTGCGCACCGAGGCCGACATGACCGGCAGGGATCTAGCCGAGGCGTTGGGTTGGCACCCGTCGAAGGTCTCGCGTCTGGAGACCGGCAAGCAGACCGCGACACCCGCCGATCTGACGAGTTGGGCGGCAGCCGTCGGACGGCAGGACCTGACGGGCGAGCTAAAGGGCCGACTAGCTGGCTTGGAGACGACGTACCGGTCGTGGCGTCGTCAGCTCGCCGACGGGTTCCGGCCGCGGCAGGATGTGGCGCTGGCCGAGACGGAGGCCACCCGCATGATCCGTGCGCTGGAGGTCACCCGTATTCCGGGGCTGGCACAGACTGCCGACTATGCGCGCCATATCTTCTCCGCTGCCGCCGAGTTCCGGCAGGCACCGCGGGATATCGAGGACGCCGTTCGCGCGCGGATGCGTCACCAGCAGGTGATCTACGAGCCGGGCAAGTCCTTCCGCTTCCTCATCTGGGAGGGCGCGCTGTATGCCCGTTCTTGCCCGCCAGAGGTGATGTCGGCCCAGCTTGATCGGCTGGCATCGCTGATCGGCGTGGACACTGTCGACTTGGGCATCATGCCGTTCGGCGCGCACCTCCGCCGCCTCCCATCGCACGGCTTCTGGATCTATGATCAAAGGCTCGTCATCGTGGAGACCCTGACCACTGAGATGTGGCTTGATGACGACGACGCTATCCGCCTGTACGAACGGGCATGGGCCTGGCTCGCCGAATCGGCAGTCCGGGACCACCAGGCCCGCCGGCTGATCGCCCGAGCGCAGGCCGCTCTGGACGCTGCCTAGACAATCCGCCGCAACGGCAGGCCCCGATCCGCAATCCCGCGCAACCGTCTACAACGGCAGCAACACGCAGACCTACGGTCAGTCATCAAGCAATCACCGATGACTCCGGAGGCTGCGCCATGCCGACCGAAGCCGATCACGCGACGCCCTCGCCTTACGACTGGGTCCCGCCTGGTGGCGGGATGGCCTGGGTGCGTGTCGGGGCCCTCGGCTGGCACACGCTGACGTTGCCGTTCCACCTGGGGGAGCCGGTCTTGGCCGCGCTGGGGGACGTCAGCGGCGCGGTGATCCAGGAGGATCTGGACCGTCGCGTGAGCTGGCTGATCGAGCCGAAGGCGCCGGCCGTGCAGCACCTGCGCGGGCGCGAGGAGGTCACGCTCAGCGGGGATGACGGCTCGTTCATCTTCGTGCCCGGCATGGCCCGCACGCACCTGGTCTGGTGGCGCGTGCCTCCAGCGGAGGGTTGTCTCCTGACTCCCGCCGAGGACCTGGCCGAGGTCATCGCGGCCCAGCGGCCGGGGTGGTCGCGGTGATGGCCCTCGACTGGGCGCCGCCGCCTGTGGCGGGGCCCGTGTTGCTGCCGACCGGTCGGCACTGGGACGCCGTACGAACCTGCGCCGCCGTCGCAGACCGGGCGTTCGGAGTTCTCGACAGGCTGGGCGCGTCCACCGCCGCGATCATCGACTCCCCCGCGCGCACGGTGATCTGGCTCATCCCACCCGACGAGGCCCCGCACGCCCCGTGGTGGCAGTGGGACCGACTCCGCCCCCACGTCGCGGTGTTGCCCTCACCACCGGCCGGTCTGGCCTACGTCGGCGTACCACCCGCCGACCGGCAGGACGGCCCGGGCATCCACTGGCGCGTGCCGCCGCACTGGAGTGGGCGCTACGTCACCGACGCCGACCGGTTGGCCGAGGTGCTGGCCCCGGCCGTCACCGCCATCCACGGGCCCACCGCGCTCGCACTCCAGTGCCGCATCTGCCGGCAGACCGTTCCCCGCGCGCACGCGGTGACCGCCCACGGCCGACTCACCGCCGCCGACCGCTACCCGCAACGGCTGACCGCCCACCGCGCCTGCGCCCGCCACATGGTCATCGAGGAGGAGGGGCGGTGAGCCGCAGCAGGCACCGGTACGTGGAGATGGCGTTGCGGCCCGACCCGCAGGCCGCGTCGTACGTCGTGCGCGCGGCGTGCGTCACCTGCGGGCAGCGGTCGCCGACCCCCGACCCCGACGCGTCGATCACGGGCCAGCACCGCCAGGCCCAGCGCTGGTGCACCGCGCACGCCGCCCGCGACCACCCCGACGGCCGTCACGTGCGCTACGTCGCGACCACCACGGTTCACTGGCGGATCGTCCCGGCCGAGGACATCGGCCCCGAAGCGCCGTGACGCGGGCACACGGGTGGGCCCCGCCGCCCGGCGCTGGTGTGAGTCTCCTGCCCCTGGGCGCCACCTGGGTCCTGATCTGCGGACCCGCCTGCCTTCAGCGGTGGATGACAGCGAACAGCGACACCCCGATGATCGCGGGCCCGAGGCCCTGCTCCTGGCTGCCCTCCGCCGATGACCTCGGGGGCTGGCACTGGCGCTACGCGATGCTCGCCCAACACATCCGGGTCATCACCCAAGGCATGGCCCTGGTGCCGCACGCCGACCGCACCCGAGGCCCGGGACCGCGATGGGCTCACCCCTGGGGCGCGCCCACCCCGCCGACGCGATGGCTCGCGCACGCGCTCAGCCTCTCCGACGACCTGGCCACGGCCTGGATCGTGCACCACGGACCGTTACCCGAGCGACCGGGCGAGCCTGCCCGCGACGATCGCCGGGAGGCCGTTCGTGGAGCGCCCGCCAAGAACCCGACCAACCCGCCCCCGCCCCCCGCCCCAGGTATCGTCAGCTCTCACGACTGAAGTCAGGGCAGGCGACTTCAGCGCCCGGCGGGTCTAGGGGGGCATGGGTGGGGTTTTTGTCGGAGTTGGGCGTTAGGTCGCGATCAGTGAAAGTTGCAGAAAACCGGTCTCTCGCCGGGTAAACTCGCAGGTCAATTACCCTGGTCCCCGCACACGCGGGGATGGTCCCGGCCCGGAGGGTGCCACCACAGCGGGCCGTCCCTGGTCCCCGCACACGCGGGGATGGTCCGGATCCTACCTCGCCGCATTCAAGACCTGGCTACTGGTCCCCGCACACGCGGGGATGGTCCCAGGGAGAAGCATCGCTGCTCCAGACCATAGCTCTGGTCCCCGCACACGCGGGGATGGTCCCCTGGACGACACCTTCGTGCACCAGCCGGGCTACTGGTCCCCGCACACGCGGGGATGGTCCCGCGGTCACCTCCGTCGCGGACGGGTCGGCGTACTGGTCCCCGCACACGCGGGGATGGTCCCGGCGGTGTCACGTACGAGAACCTGGGCGTCGACTGGTCCCCGCGCACGCGGGGATGGTCCCCGCGCGCAGCACGTCGTCGTCGCCGGAGCCCGCTGGCCCCCGCGCACGCGGGGATGGTCCTTCGCACATTCCACATTCGGTGGAAGCGGCGAACTGGTCCCCGCGCACGCGGGGGTGGCCCCGGTACAGCACTCCCGGCAAGAACCCTGCCGGGAGTGCTGCTCACGGTCCACCTGGTTTACACGCCTCGTCCAGGGAGGGAGCACCGGAGCGGGACGCACGGCACACCGCCGCCGGTACTAGACGCCTCCGCCGTCCGCCCGCGCCTCCGCCTCCCCCGCGTCCCGCTCGAAGTCCTCGGCGAAGTAGCTGTCGTGGCGGACACGGAATCCCTTCAACTCTTCGCCGCCGCGCTGGGTCACCTCCGCGACCCGCTCGAAGTACTCCTCGCGCGGGGCGCCAGGAGAGAAGAGCATGAGCATGGACATGGGCTCGTCGGTGGTGTTCTTGAACGCGTGCAGGCCGCCGACCGGGACGTACAGGAAGTCGCCCGCGCGGCCGGTCACCCACTTCTCGCCGTTGTAGAGCTCCAGCTCGCCGGAGAGAACGTAGAAGGACTCCGACATCGCCCGGTGGAAGTGGGTCTTCGCGCCAGCCGAACGCGCCCCCAACTCCACCTTGTACAGCCCGAACTCTCCGCCGGTGGAGTCGTTCGTGGCGAGATAGTGGGTGGAGCCGCCGGGCGAGGAGAGGTCCGGGGGCGTGTCGGCCGGGCGGAAGACGGCGTTCACCTCGCCCCGCTCACCGTGGTAGCGGGGCTCCGGGTAGGCGAGGGGTTCCAGGTACGACATGGCGTACTCCTTCTCGACGGGCTCGACGGATCGTGACCCGCATCGTCTCCCCGCCCACCGGCCCCCGACATCGGCCCCCCGACCGGACCTGCCCCGCCCCCGGACCAGGGCCGAAGTCCTAGTCCCACCCGAGCGAAGACCACCCCCCGGCCCTGGACGAGAGCGAGCGGCGGAACCGGGCGACTCGCCCCCACCCACCCGCCAACCCGCCGTCACCACCGGGCGGGAATCCGCGGCACCTGCTTCGCCACCGCCCCGGGCGCGCCCCCACCCCAGCACGTCCGCTTCGGGAACGCGCGCACTCGGTCCCGGCGGCTCGGCGTCGTCCCGGGGCGGCGCCCGGGGGAGGCGGGGGCGGCGTCGGCCGGCCCTCGCTGGCGGGCCGAAAATCGGTGGAGGCCGGTGGGCGGTGGCCGTTACCGTCCTTGCGCCCACTGTCATCAGGTCAAGGACATGCCGTTGTACTGCGAGTGAGTTCCCCCGAACGCTGATCCGTCGCGCGTCGCCCGAGTGCGCCGCGCCGCTTTCCGCTGCGGTCCTCTCACTGAAACCGGTGTCTCTCTGTGTCCACGAACTCGGTGTCCACGAACCGGGTGGCCCCGCCCACCTGCCTGCCCGCCGCCCGTCACCACCGCCCGGGCTGCGGCTGCGCGTACGCCCCGGCGTACGCCGCGCTGCCCGCTCCCACGCGCCGGGTGACCGGCCGCGCCCGGCCCCCGTACCCGCGCCACCCGTTCGCCGTCCTGGAGCGGCTGGGCGTGCGGTCCGTACGCCTGGAGTCGTTGGGCCGGCGACGCCTGGCCCTCCCGCGGCTGAGCGTCCGACCGGCGTACGGCTCGACGCCGTGGCGGCGCGCGACGGGCGGCGCGCACCGGGCCGACCGGCCGGCCTGGCAGTCGCCGTACGGGCCGGCCTCCCGTCGGTCCCACCGGGGCCGCTGGGTCCCCGAGCCCGGCGTGGGCAAGTCCCTGCCCACGGCCCGGCCCAGCTACCTGTGTGACCGCTGCGGCTGACCACGAACGCGGCCCGGGGGCCGGCCGCACGGCGCGGCCGGCCCTCGGCGTCGAACGCCCCCGGGCTCGCGTCCGGCACTGGGCCCGGGGCGGCCCCCGACCTCGATCGCGCGCGGCGGATGGGGCGACCCGTTCGGCGCACCGGGTCGAGCACCTGCCGGGTGGGCCTGGGGCCGGCCGGGCAGGCGCGGGGCCGTCGGGGTGACCGGCCGTCTCGGGGGTCCGCGTTCGCTTCGGCGGCCCGTCCGTACCGTCCACGGGGTCACTGACCCGCGACCCGCCGCCGTTGTCCGTGCGCGCCACCGGGCCGGAACGTCGCTGGACGACGTGGGTGAGTTCGGGGGTCAGCGCGTGCCTGTCCCGGCCACCGTCGCCGAGGAACACATGGCTGCCGGAGGTGTACGCGTGGGCTCCGCCGGCCGCCGAGACGCTGGTCGCGCTGTCGTCGTACACGCGGACGTCGGGGAGGTCGGCACCGGCCCCCCACCCCCACCCGACGGCGCGAGCCGACATCCGTGTGCCGGGACGTGACGCGTGGGGCCGGGCGGGCACCCTGGGGGTATGGCGCGAGAGCGGAACGAACCGGGTGCGGGCGACGGGCACCGAGCGGGCGACGGGCGGCGAACGGGTGCGGGCCACCGAGCGGGTGGCGGGCGGGGAACCGGTGGGAGCGGGGTGCCGCGTGGGGGCGGGGTGGTGCGTGGTGCGGGGGAGGGGCGGGAGGTGGTCGCCGCGCTGCGGGCGGCCGTGCGGGGGGAGGTGGCGGACGACACGACCGCCCGCGCGCTGCACACGATGGACGCCTCCAACTACCGCCGCGTCCCGCTCGCCGTCGTCGCCCCGCGCGACGCGGACGACATCGCCGCCGCGCTGGCCGTCTGCCGCGAGCACGGCGTACCGGTCGTACCGCGCGGCGGTGGCACCTCGATCGCCGGGCAGGCCACCGGCGTCGGCGTCGTCCTCGACCTGGCCCGGCACCTGAACCGGATCGTCGCCCTCGACCCCGAGGCCCGTACCGCCGTCGTCCAGCCCGGCGTCATCTGCGACGACCTGCGCTCGGCCGCCGCGCCACACGGCCTGACGTTCGGCCCCGACCCCTCCACGCACGACCGCTGCACCATCGGCGGCATGATCGGCAACAACTCCTGCGGGTCGCACTCGGTGGCGTGGGGCACCACCGCCGACAATGTGCGCGAACTGGAGGTGCTGCGGTACGGCGGCGAGCGGGTGCGGCTGGCCCGGGGCGGGCTGGCCGAGTTGCCGGGGCCGTTGCGGGAGGGGCTGCGGGGCCTGGTCGACGGGGACCTGGCGCTGTTGCGGACCGGGTTCCCCGAGCTGCCCCGCCGCATCTCGGGGTACGCGCTGGACGAGCTGCTCCCCGAGCGCGGCGGGGACCTGGCGCGGGCCTTCACCGGCAGCGAGGGCACCCTCGGCGTGGCCAGCCAGGCGACGGTGCGCCTGGTGCGGGCGCCGGCCGCGCGGGTGCTGGCGATCCTCGGGTACGCCGACGAGAACGCCGCCGCCGACGCGGCCAGCACCTTGCTGCCGTACGGCCCGCTCACCGTCGAGGGCATGGCCGCCGACCTGGTCGGGCCACGGGCCGCCGCGTCCCTGCCCCGGGGCGCGGCCTGGCTCTTCGTGGAGCTGGGCGGCGAGAGCCCCGCGCGGGCGCGCGCGCACGCCGCCGCGCTGCTGCGCGCCGCGTCGGCCGAGGCCACGGGCAGCACCGTCATCACCGACCCGGCCCACCAACGCGCCCTGTGGCGTGTCCGCGAGGACGCCGCCGGCACCGCCACCCGCATGCCCGGCGACGCGGGCGCGGCCCCGGCCGAGGCGGGGGGCCCGGTCGGCGGCGAGGCGTGGCCGGGGTGGGAGGACTGCGCGGTGCCCCCCGCGCGGCTGGGCGCCTACCTGCGCGACTTCCGCGCCCTGCTCGGCCAGCACGGGCTGCGCGGCACCCCGTACGGGCACTTCGGCGACGGCTGCATCCACGTACGCGTCGACTTCGACCTGCTCACCGCTCCCGGCATCGCCCGCTACCGCGACTTCTCGTACGACCTGGCCGAACTGGTCGTGGCGCACGGCGGCTCGCTGTCGGGCGAACACGGCGACGGGCAGGCGCGCGCCGAACTGCTGCCGAAGATGTACGGCGACGAACTCGTCCGACTCTTCGAGCGGTTCAAGGACCTGTGGGACCCGGACGGCGGGATGAACCCGGGCATGCTGGCCCGGCCGCACCGCATCGACGAGAACCTGCGGTTCGCGGTGCTGCCACGCGAGCCGGTGGACGTGGCGTTCGGCTACCCGGAGGACGGCGGCGACTTCTCCGCCGCCGTACGCCGCTGCGTGGGCGTCGCCAAGTGCCGTACGACCACCGCCGCCGGCTCCGGTGTCATGTGCCCCTCCTTCCGCGTCACCGGTCAGGAGCGGCACTCGACGCGGGGCCGGGCCCGGCTGCTGCACGAGATGCTGGCCGGTGAGATCGTCACGGACGGCTGGCGCTCCACCGAGGTACGCGACGCGCTCGACCTGTGCCTGTCCTGCAAGGGCTGCCGCAGCGACTGCCCGGTCGGCGTGGACATGGCCACCTACAAGGCGGAGTTCCTGCACCACCACTACGCGGGCCGGGTGCGCCCGGCCGCGCACTACGCCATGGGCTGGCTGCCGGTGTGGCTGCGGGCCACCGCCGCCCTGCGGCTGGCGCCGCTCGCGGGCGCGGCGACCCGGCTGGGCCCACTCGCCGCACTGGCCAAGCGAGTTGGCGGGATCGCCCCGGAGCGCGACCTGCCGGTACCGGCGAGCGAGTCCTTCCCCCGCTGGTGGCGCGCGCGGGCCCGGGCCCACCGGGCGGCGGACCCGGGGCGGGACGGGTCACCGGGGCGCGGTGGGTCACCGGGCGCGTCCCGGCTGCGGGAGGGGGCGCGGCCTGCCCTGGTGGGGAAGGGGAGCCCGCCGGAGGACGAGAAGGAACGGCGGGAAGGGAGGGGACGGCCGGAGGGGAAGGGACGGCGGGAAGAGGTGGAGGCGCGGGCGACCGTCGTGGTGTGGCCCGACACGTTCACCAGCTACCTCTCACCGAGCGTGGGGCGGGCCGCCGTCGCGGTGCTTGAGGACGCGGGGCTGCGGGTCGTGGTGCCGCCCACCGGGCCGGGCCGGCCACTGTGCTGCGGCCTGACCTGGGTCTCCACCGGTCAACTCGACCGGGCGAAGGCGGTCATGCGGCGTACGGTGGCCGCGCTGGCCCCGGCGCTGGACGCGGGGCTGCCGCTGGTCGTCCTCGAACCCAGCTGCGCCGCCGCGCTGCGCGGCGACCTTCCCGAACTCCTCGGCCCGGACACGCCCGACGCGGCGCGACTCGCCGCGTCCGTACGCACCTTCGCGCAGGTCCTCGAAGAGTTCGCGCCGGACTGGGTCCCGCCCCGCGTGGACCGACCCGTCGTCGGCCAGACCCACTGCCACCAGCACGCGGTCCTCGGTGACACGGCCGAGCGCGCGCTCCGTGAGCGGGCCGGCCTGACCGGCGAACTCAGCGGCGGCTGCTGCGGTCTGGCCGGCAACTTCGGCTTCGAGGCCGGCCACTACGACGTCTCCGTCGCCTGCGCCGAGGAGTCCCTGCTCCCCGCCGTACGCGACCGCCCGGCCGATGCGGAGGTCCTGGCCGACGGCTACTCCTGCCGCACCCAACTCCACCAACTCGCCGACCACCCCGCCCGGCACCTGGCGGAAGTGCTGGCGGACGCGCTGTCGCGGCGGCGGCCATCCGGTGAGCCGACTGGGCCGATCGAGCCGACTGGGCCGTCTGGGCCGATGGCGGGCGGGTCGCCCGTCGACGGGTCGGGCGGATGACCTACCGCCAGCGGTGACCACTGGCGCGGTGACCACTGACGGCGAGACGTCGTCCGAGTTTGGTGCTGGTGCTGGTGCTGGTGCCGGGGCTGGGGCCGGTGCGCCAGGTGGGTGGGCCCCCCGTTGCCAGGGCGCCGACGGGTCGCCCCCGGCGCGGGAGCGCCGCGTCGCGACCGCCGAGCCGGTCACGAGGACGAGGGCTTCCGCCGCCAGGAGGTGGGTGACGGTCCAGGTCGGGCCCCCGACCGTCCCGTCCCGAAGACCGGCCCTCCCGACTCAGCCGTGGGGTGGTCTCGACGGCGACCACGCCCGGAATCACCAGTGGGGAGGGCAGGCGACGGAGTGGCCGGCCGGGGCCGGAGCCAGCGTGGGAGAGATGCCCGGCGAGCCCGTGGAGCGGACCCGGAAGGGTGGCGAAGACGCACCACGCCGCGATCACGGACAGGAACTCGCGCCGGTCGAGGAGACCGGCCGTGGGGGCCGGGTCGTGGAAGTGTGGTGCTCTGAAGCCGCCTTGCGTCGCCTTCGTCGCATGGGAGGCGACGACGGTCACCACGAGGGCGCCCCAGGCCGTGAGGGCCGCCCCCCTTCCTGGACCGTGCCGCCCCTCCGGCGGCGAAGGCGACGAACGCGTACAGCCACCCCGCGACAAGGGTGGGGCTCACCGCGCGCTACCGCACCGCCCGTCGACTCCAGGCGCGGCCCGACCACCCCGCCGGCCAGCCCGAACGCGAGCCGGAGCGCGATGTTCGCAAGAGGGAGAGCGCACGTGCCAGACCTCGGTACGGGCGGCGGGAAGAGTCGCGGGGGTTCGCAGGGTTGTCCGGCAGACTCCTCGGCGGGGGCCGGGCCCGGTGTTCGACCGACATCGGGTGCGTGTGGCCGGTGGGCCGAACACGGGGCGGTTCCCCGAGGAGGACTTGACCTCAACCTTGGTTCAACTCCCAGGATGGAGGCCATCCGCGCCGCACCCCGGTCCGCTGGTCAGCGCGCGCGTGCCTCGCTCACGGCAGGGGACGGCAAGGGCGAGGCCGCGCGACACCCGGGCCCGGGGAGCGGCGCGGCCTCGCGCCGGCGACGGCGCGTACCACCCGGACGACGAGGAGACCGGTGATGACCGCAGCCGACCAGCCGCCCACCCCGACCGACCCGAACGCCTCCGCCGAGCCCGCTGCTCCGGTCGACCCGCCCGCCGCCACGGGGCCAACCCCTCCGACCGCCCCGGGCGCTTCCGCCCAGCCAACTCTTCCGACGGTCGATCCGAACGCCTCCACCGAACCAACTCTTCCGACGGCCGGCTCGGCCGCCCCCACCGGGTCAACCCTTCCGGTCGGCGCGGTGGGTTCGGCCGGGGCTCGCCCCGCGCCCGCGTTTCCCGACGCCGCGCGGGCCGACGCGGGGTTGGCGACGTTCAGCACCTGGCGGGTGGGCACGCCCGAGCGGCAGCGGGCGGCCGTGGACGCGATCGCCGCCGCCTGGGAGCGGCTGCCCTGGCCCACGCCCGACCTGCTGGGTTACAGCGTGTACACCGCGACCGACGGCGAGACGCTGGCGCACTACGCGCAGTGGACGAGTGAGGCGGCGTACGAGCGGTACGCGGCCACTCGGTCGCAGGCCACGCACCTGGCCGCGATCGACGCCGCCGTGCCGGGGATCGAGCGGGTGGGGGTGACCCCGTACCGGCTCTACCGCACCGCCCGCACCCCGGGCGCGCGCGAGACGTCGGCGCCGGGCGCCGTGATCGCGGTGGACATCGAGTTCGACGGGCCGGACGAGGCGCGGCTACGCCGCTGGGTGGACGGCTGGTTCGACGGGGACGAGCCGGAGGTGGACGACTTCGACGGCCTGCTGGCGGCCCACTTCCACGTGAGCGTGGACGGCACCCGGGTGCTCAACTACGCGGAGTGGGTCAGCGTCCAGGCCCACGTCGAGGCGCTGGCCGCCCTCCACGCGACCCACGACGACCAGCCGGCCGAGCCCACGGACCCCGACGCGCGGCGTATCGACGCCGAAGCGCGTACCGACGCCGAGCCCGGCGCACGCACGGCCCCCGACGCCGAAGCGCGTACCGACGCCGACTCCGAGGTCGGCGGCCCTGGCAGCGACGCCAACCAGCCCGATCCCGAACGGGCTGGGCGGGCGGGTGTCGAAGGCGACCAGTGGGACAACCAGTTGGCCTTCCCCGGCCTGACGTCCACCAGCTTCCGGCGCTACCGCCTGAGCTGGAGCGCCACCGCCCCCGCCTCTGGCTGAGCCCGACGCGGTCGCCACCGAAGCGCTCCCGCTCGCCGAGTCGCCGGGCGCGATGCCGTGCTCGGCGGGTGCCCCCGTCATCCACACCCGCCACCCGGCGCCCGTGTACGAACCGCACCCGCCACTCACACGCACACCCAGCGCACGCGCACGAACCGGGCCCGGCATCCCGTGCCGGACCCGGCCCGTGGTGTGGCCCCGCCCCCGGGGGGAAGCGGGGGCGGGGCCGGTCGGGGGAGGGTCAGGCGGTCACCCGCTCCCGCTCCTGGTCGGAGGGCTTGGCCGGCCCGTCGGCCGCGCCCTCGCCGGCCGTCTTGGCCCCTTCGCCCCCTTCGGCCCCGTCGGCCGGTTCGGTGGTCCCGACGGACGCGGTGACCTCGGCGCCGGTCGTGCCGGCCAGCCGCGCCTCGGCCGCGATGCGGACCGGGACGGTGCCCTCGTCGTTGTGCCGCTCGGCCCAACCCGTCAGGGCCGTGCCGCACGCGTGGTCGAGGTGGCGCAGGCCCGCCAGGTCCAGTTCGATGGGCCGGTCGGCCGGCAGTGACTCCAGCGCGTCGAGCATCTTCGGCAGCCGCAGGAACGTGGCGTTGCCGGTGAGGGAGACGCGGATGGCGCCGCTGGGTGTCTCCCTGACCTCGGTGTGGATGTGCGAGGTCTCCCACGCCGTCTTGATCACCGACAGGGCCAGGCCGATCAGTACACCCTCGAACATGTTGACCGCCACGATGGAGACGGCCGTCACGCCCAGGATGATCGCCTCGCCCCGGTGCTTGCGCCACATCGGCACCAGGTGCCCCAGCGGCAGCAGCTTCCAGCCCGCGTGCACCAGGACGCCCGCGAGCGCGGCCAGCGGGATCAGCCCGATGACGGCCGGCAGCAGCGCGGCGAACAGCAACAGCCACACGCCGTGCAGCACCCGGGACGCCTTGGTGGCGGCCCCGGCGTGCACGTTGGCCGAGCTGCGGACGATGACCGCCGTCATCGGCAGCGCGCCCAGGACGCCACAGAGCGTGTTGCCCGCGCCCTGCGCCATCAGCTCCTTGTCGTAGTCGGTACGCGGACCGTCGTGCAGCCGGTCCACGGCGGCGGCGCTGAACAGGCTCTCGGCCGACGCGATCAGGGTGAAGGCCACGATCGTGCCGATCAGCCCGACCTGCGCCAGGTCGGCGAAGTCGCCGCCGCCCGGCACGTTCACCGAGTCCAGCAGACCCTGCACCTTGACCTTGGCGATCGACAGGTCGGCCAGCGCGGTGACACCCGTGGCCAGGACGACGGCGACCAGCGCGCCGGGCACCACCCGCGCCTTGGCGGGCAGCCGTGGCCACAGGGCCAGCACCGCGACGACCCCGGCGCCGACCGCGAACGCGACCAGCGCGTCCGTGCTCCCGGCTATGTCACCGACCAGGCCGGGCAGCCCGGTTATCTTGTCCAGCCCGGTCTTGGGCGCGGGCATGTCGCCCATGGCGTACAGCTGGCCGGCGATGATGACCAGCCCGATGCCGGCGAGCATGCCCTCGACCACCGAGAGCGAGATGGCCCGGAACCAACGCCCGAACCCGAGCGCGCCCAGGGCGAGTTGCGCCAGCCCGCTGGCCAGCACGATGACGCCGAGGGCGCCGAGTCCGTACGTTTCGACCGCCTCGTAGACGAGTACGGTCAGGCCTGCGGCCGGGCCGCTGACCTGGAGGCTGCTGCCGGGCAGCATGCCGGTGAGCAGCCCGCCGACGATGCCGGTGATCAGCCCCACCTCGGCCGGGACGCCGGAGGCGACGGCCACGCCGACACACAGCGGCAGGGCGACGAGGAAGACGACGAGTGAGGCGGCGACGTCACGCCGCAGGGTGAGGGCGGTGGGGCGCATGGTGTCCTCGCGATGCGGTTCGCCGCGGCTCGCCGGCCCGGGGCCGGGAGCTGCGGGAGGTCGGAAGGGGGGAGAGGGGGCGGGGGAAGCGGCCGGGGGTCGGCCGCTGGCCGGCGCTCACAGCGGGCGGAACGCGTCGGAGGACGCCTCGTGCGCGAGCACCGCGCCCGTGTGCACCTCGTAGAACCAGCCGTGCAGGCCGATCGTGCCGGCCGCGAGCCGCCGGGCGACGCACGGGTAGCCGCGCAACCGCTCCAACTGGGCCAGTACGTGCGCCTGGACCGGGAGGGCGACCTCCGGGCCGTGGTCGCCGGGCTCCAGCGGTCCGTGTGGGCCGGTCGGCGAATGCGTGGCCTGGGTGAGCCAGTTGGAGACGGCCGGCACGGCGGCCAGGTCCTCGCCGCGCACGAGCGCGCCGACGGCCCCGCAGTGCGAGTGGCCGCAGACCACGATGTCCGCGACGCCCAGCACCTCCACCGCGTACTCGATGGTGGCCGTCTCGCCGCTGGGGCGTTCGGCGCGGTACTCGGGAACGATGTTGCCCGCCGTGCGGAGTTCGAAGAGCCCGCCCGGGCGGGCGCCGGTGATCAGCGACGGGATGACCCGGGAGTCGGAGCACGTGATGAACAGCGCCTCCGGCGACTGCCCGGCGGCCAGCGCGGCCAGGTCGGCGCGCCGGTGGAGCTGATCGTGGAAGGTGCGGGCGTGGTCGATGAGGGATTTCATGTCAGTTGCCTCCTGCGCTGAATGAGGGTGCGCATCGGTACGAACTGGCGCGTTCGAAGCGAACGGAACTCAGGGGAGTGAAAGGGGGCCCAGCGAAACCGTCCCGAGCGGGAGAGCGGTCGCCCCAGGGGCGGCCGGCGTGCGACCCGGGAGAGAGCACCGATGTGGGGGCCGCGGTACGGCCATCCTCACCGGTCGCCTCCGCGCCCGGATGGGGCGCGCGGGAGTCGCCGGGGGCATGCGGTGGCACGCCCGCGGCGCGGGTAGCGCACGTGGGGGGTTACGGGAGCTCGGAAGGGAGCTGGGGGGAGCGGACCGCCGCTCGGGCCGGACACCACGCGCGGCCGGATACACGGCCGCCTCGCGAGGCCACGGGGCACGACAGTGGGCCCGGCGCGGATCGCGAACTGGGTCCGGGCCGGATGCGCACCGGTCCGGGGCTCTTACGCCGTCATCTCAGCAGCGAAAGACCTGGAGCATGACGGGCAACGACGCTCTGCGTTCCGGGTGTTGCCCACGGGACGCGCAGTCCGGGCCGCCCGGGCCCGGTGCGCCGCACGGACGCGCGGCGAGGTTCACGGGCGTCGAACTGCACTGCCGGAAGGTCGGCGGAGGCGTCTGCGTCGCGCCGTACCGGCCCGGTGCGGACGACCGGGCGGGCAACTCCTCGCCCTGCCGCTGCTGGCGCGGGCTGTCCTCACAGAGCTTGACGGTCTCCGCGAGCTGCCCGGCGCTGGTCGAGCTGGCCGGTCCGGTCGCGGACGCCTGGGCGGTGGGGGCACTCAGCAACACGGCCAGCATGGCGCCGATGACGGCCGCCAGCAGGCTTCGCGCTGCCCAGTTCCGCATCGCCGCACCGCCCTTGTCCGAGAGTCAGGAGACCTGTAGAAAACGCCCGCCGCGTAAGGGGCGTCCCCGGCTCATGCCCAGGACGAACAGCGTATAGCCCGACGCTCGCACACGCGCGCGCGCCGAAGTGAACGTCTCGTTTCCGCGCTGTGCCACCCGGCTGGTATCCGACTCCTTACGCGCCTTATGACCTGGGCGTATGAGGATTCTGGTGGGGCAACTACGCGCAAATGGCGGCAAGTTGTCATCGGAGTGCCGAGTGGGGTGGTGTCGGAAAGTCGCCGTGACGTCGCCCACCTGCCCTTATTCAGCCACGGAGTTCGCCCGAATCCTTTCGCCTGGCCGCGACTGTGGGCCGATAGGGGCTGCGATAGGGGCCAGCGCCGGCTGAGCCGGGCGAGCGGCGTGGGGCCGCGCGAGGTGAACGAACAATGCAATCACGCTTGCTTGTTTCCTGGTGTGGTGTCACTCTCGATGCCGGCGCCGGGGCCCGGCGCCGACGCGCGCCGCACCATTCCGGATACCGCTCACCGCACGCCGCTGGACGCCCCCCGCACGCCACTCGCGGGCCCGCCGCCGCGAGCCCGTCCACCGACCCCGCGCCCCCGAATCTCCGGGGCCGACGCCGCCGCGATTCCCGCCAACCCGCCGTTCCGCGCACCTCGTCACCCCGCCCGCTCCGCCGCCTGGTCAACCCGCCGTCCCGCCGTCGTCCCGTTCCGGCGACCGGCCTCCGCCGCAGTCCCGGCCGGCCTCCGCCCGATCCGAGCCGATACGACCACTCTTCGACCCGCCGCGCGCCGGGGCGGGCCGGGGGCGGTGGCCGAACGGGCCGTTCCGCTCTCGGCCGGCCGGTTCCCGGTCATCCGGTGGGTGGGGGGTGTGGGGCGGGGTTGTGGGGTGTGCGGGGGTGGGGCGCGCGGTGGGAGTGGTGGCCGGTGGCGGGGGCTGCGGAGCGGGTCGGCGCTGGTCGGGTCGGGTGCGTCGGGGGCGCCCCGGCGGGCCGGGCCGGGTCGGGGGATCGCGCTGGTGGGGACGAACGACTCGTTCGGCGCTCGGGGGCGGCGAGTTGGTGGGGTTGGTGGCATCGATGGGTTTTACGGGAACGAAGAGGGGAGAGCGCACTGTGGCCGAGACCGCCGCCCTGCTCACCGACCTGCGGGTCGAGGGGGAGGCCCTGGACGCGCTGGTCGCCGGGCTCGACCCGGCCCAGTGGGCCCTGCCGACGCCCGCCGCCGGCTGGACCATCGCGCACCAGATCGCCCATCTGGCCTGGACCGACGCGCGGGCGAGCGAGGCCGCCAACGCGCCGGAACTGTTCGCGCGGGAGGCCGAGAAGGCCCGCGCCACGCCGGACCGCTTCGTCGACGAGGGCGCGGCGGCCGGCGCGATCGAGCCACCGGACGTCCTGTTGGCGCGCTGGCGCTCCGGCCGGACAGCGCTGGCCGACCTGCTCGCCGCGCTGCCCGAGGGTGCCAAGCTGCCGTGGTACGGCCCGCCGATGGGGGCGGCCTCGATGGCCACCGCCCGGCTCATGGAGACCTGGGCGCACGGCCAGGACGTGGCCGACGCGCTCGGCGTACGCCGCCAACCCACCGCACGGCTGCGGCACGTCGCCCACATCGGCGTCCGGGCCCGGGACTACGCGTACGCCATACGTCAACTCACCCCACCGGCAATGCAGTTCAGGGTCGAGCTGATCGCCCCGGACGGCTCGCTGTGGACGTACGGGCCAGCCGACGCCACGGAGCGCGTGAGCGGGCCCGCGTTGGACTTCTGCCTGCTGGTCACGCGGCGGGCACACCGCGACGACCTGGCCCTGTCCGCCCACGGCGCCGAGGCCCACCGCTGGCTCGACATCGCCCAGGCGTTCGCCGGCCCACCCGGCGCGGGGCGCGCCGCCGTGTCCGGTGTATCCGGTGTGGCTGGTGGGCCCGGTGTGGTGGCCGGCCCGTTCGGTGGGCCCAACCCTTCCGAGGCGCCCGGCGCTCCCGGGGAGGCGCTCAACTCTTCTGGTGGGCCCGGCCCTACTGGTGAGCTCAACTCTCCTGGTGGGGCGGATTCACCGGGGGAGCGCGTCCCGGTAGCCGAGCCGGGTCCGCCTGGCGCGTCGGACCCTTCGGGTGAGCCCGCCCCGCCCCGTACGCCCGACCCGCTCGTCGTGCCGGGGTTGGCCACCGGGTCTGGCTTGGCTACCGGGTCGGACCTGGCCTCCGGGCCAGACCCCACCGCCACGTCGGGCTCGGCGATCGCGTCGGGCTCCGCAACCGCGTCGGGCTCGGGCGGCGGGCCGGGGTCGGCCACCAGGCCGAGCCAGGCCGCCACGTCGGGTTCGGCGTTCGGGCCGAGCTCGGCCACCACGCCAAGCCAGGCCACCGTGCCCAGCTCGGCGATCGCGTCGTGTTCAGCCGCCGCATTGGGCTCGGCCGCCACGCCGGACTCGACCCACACGCCAAGCCCGGCCGGCGGGCCGGACTCAGCCACCACGCCGGACTCAGCCACCACGCCGGACTCGGCCCACACGCCAAGCCAGGCCACCACGCCAAGCCAGGCCACCGTGCCCAGCTCGGCGATCGCGTCGGGTTCAGCCGCCGCATTGGGCTCGGCCACCACGCCGGACTCGGCCCTCATGCCAAGCCCGGCCGGCGGGCCGAGGTCGGCCACCACGCCGGACTCAGCCACCACGCCAGACTCAGCCACCACGCCAAGCCCGGCCACCACGCCGGGCCCGGCCACCACGTCGGGCTCGCCCCACACGCCAAGCCCGGCCACCACGCCGGACTCGGCCACGTCGCCAGGCCCGGTCGCCCCGTCGGTGTCGGGGCGGTCCCGGTCGGGGGTCGCCTCGGGGTGGGGTCGGGGGGTTGGCTCGGTTGGGGGGCCGGGCTCGGGTGGCGTCGTTCGGCCGCTGCGGATCGGTAACGCCTCCGGGTTCTACGGTGACCGGTTCGACGCGTTGCGGGAGATGCTCACCGGGGGGCCGCTGGACGTGGTGACCGGGGACTATCTCGCCGAGTTGACCATGCTCATCCTCGGTCGGGACCGAATGAAGGACCCGGGCCGTGGGTACGCCAGGACCTTTCTGCGGCAGTTGGAGGAAGGGCTTGGTCTCGCGGTGGAGCGCGGCGTACGGATCGTCGCCAACGCGGGTGGGCTCGCGCCGGCCGCGCTGGCCGAGGCGGTACGCGACCTCGCCGCCCGGGCCGGGGTCGCGGTCCGCGTGGCGCACGTGGAGGGTGACGACGTGCTGGCGCGGGCGCACCGCGAGGGGTGGGGCGCGAATGCGCTGACCGCCAACGCCTATCTCGGCGGTGCGGGTATCGCCGCCTGTCTGCGCGCTGGCGCCGATGTCGTAGTCACCGGTCGCGTCACCGACGCCGCCCTGGTCAGCGGGCCCGCCGCCGCGCACTTCGGGTGGGCGCCCGACGACTGGGACGCGCTGGCCGGGGCCGTGGTCGCCGGCCACGTCCTGGAGTGCGGCGCGCAGGCCACCGGCGGCAACTACGCCTTCTTCACCGAACACCTGGCCCGCGGCCCCGCCCCCGACACCGCCGAACCCTTCCCCCGGGGCCCCGCCCCGGAGACCGCTGGACCCGCCTCCCCCGGCCCCGTCCCCGACACCGCCGAACCCTTCTCCCCGCGGCCCGGCCTGGGGACCGCCACCCGACCCGCCGACCCGCCACCCCCGCCCGAGGACACCCCGCGACCCGCCGACCCGCCGGCGGCGGGGGCACCCGCCCCCGGTACGGCCCGCCACCCCGCCGGGGAGGGCGCCGGCGTACGCCCCAGCCGGCCCGACCACCCCGACCACCCCAAACGGCCCGACCGCCCCTACCGCCCCGGGTTCCCGGTCGCCGAGATCCACCACGACGGCTCGTGCGTGATCACCAAGCATCCCGGGACCGGCGGGGCCGTCACCGTCGAGACCGTCACGGCCCAACTCCTCTACGAGACGCAGGGGGCGCGCTACGCGGGGCCCGATGTGACCGCGCGGCTCGACACGGTGCGCCTGGCTCAGGAGGGGCCCGACCGGGTGCGGGTCAGCGGGGTGCGCGGGGAGGCGCCGCCGCCCGATCTCAAGGTCGGGCTGACCCGGCTGGGGGGTTGGCGTAACGCGGTCACCTTCGTGCTGACCGGGCTGGACGTCGAGGCCAAGGCCGCCCTCGTACGCGAGCAGGTCGAGGACGCGCTCACCGGGCGGCGGCCGGCCGAGGTGCGGTGGTCGCTGGCTCGGACCGACCACCCGGACGCGGCCGTGCAGGAGGAGGCCAGCGCGCTGCTGCGGCTGGTGGCGCGCGATCCGGAGCTGGAACCGGTGGGGCGCGCGCTCGGAGCCGCCGCCGTCGAACTCGCCCTGGCCAGCGTGCCCGGCTTCCACGTCACGGCCCCGCCCGGCGAGGGCGCCCCGTACGGCGTGTTCGAGGCGGCCTACGTGCCCGCCGCCAGCGTGCCGCACACGGCGGTGCTGCCCGACGGCGCGCGCCTGACCGTCGACCCGCCGGCGCACACCCGTGGGCTGGCACCGCTGGACGCGCCGCCGCTCCCCGCGCCGTTGCCACCCGACCTGCCAACCCGCCGCGCGCCGCTCGGCCTGGTCGTCGGGGCCCGCAGCGGCGACAAGGGCGGCAGCGCCAACATCGGCGTCTGGGCGCGTACGGACGCCGGCTGGCGCTGGCTGGCCCACGAGCTGACCGTGGAGCGGCTGCGCGAGTTGCTGCCCGAGGTGGCCGGGCTGCCCGTCACCCGGCATGCGCTGCCCGCGCTGCGCGCGCTGAACTTCCTGGTCGACGGGTTGCTCGGCGAGGGCGTCGCGGCGCAGGCGCGGTTCGACCCGCAGGCCAAGGCCGTCGGCGAGTGGCTGCGCGCCCGGCGACTGGAGATACCGGAGGTGTTGTTGTGACCGTCTTCGCGTCGGCGCTCGATGTGACCAGCGCCGAGTACGCCGCCAACCGGGCGGCGATGCTCGACAAACTCGCCGAGGTGGCAGCCGAACACGCCAAGGCGATCGGCGGCGGCGGAGAGAAGTACGTCGCCCGGCACCGTGCGCGCGGCAAGTTGCTGGCCCGCGAGCGGATCGAGCTGCTCGTCGACCCGGACACGCCCTTCCTCGAACTCTCCCCGCTCGCCGCCTGGGGCAGCGACTACGCCGTGGGCGCCGCGCTGGTCACCGGTATCGGCGTGGTCGCGGGCGTGGAGTGCCTGATCACGGCCAACGACCCGACGGTACGCGGCGGCGCCAGCAACCCGTGGACGTTGAAGAAGGCGCTGCGGGCCAACGAGATCGCCCGCGCCAACCGGCTGCCGTGTCTCTCGCTGGTCGAGTCCGGCGGCGCCGACCTGCCCAGCCAGAAGGAGATCTTCATCCCCGGGGGCGCCCTGTTCCGGGACCTCACGCGGCTGTCGGCGGCCGGCATCCCCACCGTGGCCGTGGTGTTCGGCAACTCGACGGCCGGTGGCGCGTACGTCCCCGGCATGTCCGACCACACGATCATGGTCCGGGAGCGGGCGAAGGTCTTCCTCGGCGGTCCGCCGCTGGTCAGGATGGCCACCGGCGAGGAGAGCGACGACGAGTCGCTCGGCGGCGCCGACATGCACGCCCGCGTTTCCGGACTCGCCGACTACTTCGCCGTGGACGAGCGGGACGCGCTGCGCCAGGCCCGCCGCGTCGTGGCCCGGCTCAACTGGGTCAAGGCCCACGCCGATCCGCCGCCCGCCAACCCGCCGAAGTACGCCGAGGAGGAGTTGCTGGGCATCGTGCCCGGCGACCTGAAGGAACCCTTCGACCCGCGCGAGGTGATCGCCCGACTCGTGGACGGCTCGGACTTCGACGAGTTCAAGCCGCTGTACGGGCCGAGCCTGGTCACCGGCTGGGCCACCCTGCACGGCTATCCGGTGGGTGTCCTGGCCAACGCGCGCGGCGTGCTCTTCTCCGCCGAGTCGCAGAAGGCCGCCCAGTTCATCCAACTCGCCAACCAGCGCGACACCCCGCTGATCTTCCTGCACAACACCACCGGCTACATGGTCGGCAGCCAGTACGAGCAGGGCGGGATCATCAAACACGGCGCCATGATGATCAACGCGGTGTCCAACTCGACCGTCCCCCATCTGTCCGTGCTGGTCGGAGCCTCGTACGGGGCCGGGCACTACGGCATGTGCGGGCGGGCGTACGACCCGCGCTTCCTGTTCGCCTGGCCCAGCGCCAAGTCCGCCGTGATGGGTCCGCAGCAACTCGCCGGCGTGCTGTCCATCGTCGCCCGCGCCTCGGCCGCCGCGAAGGGTCAGCCGTACGACGAGGAGGGGGACGCCGCGCTGCGCGCCATGGTGGAGCGGCAGATCGAGTCCGAGTCGCTGCCGATGTTCCTGTCGGGCCGGCTCTACGACGACGGCGTGATCGACCCGCGCGACACCCGCACCGTCCTCGGTCTGTGCCTGTCGGTCGTGCACGGCGCGCCGGTCGAGGGCGTACGCGGCGGCTTCGGCGTCTTTCGGATGTGAGGCGGCGGTGGACCCCGTGGACGTGAGGCGGCCGTGACCGCGCCAGTGACCGCACCAGTGATCGGAGCCGAGGCACCCGTGATCACCACCCTGCTCGTCGCCAACCGCGGCGAGATCGCCCGCCGTATCTTCCGCACCTGCCGTGAGCTGGGCATCGCCACCGTCGCCGTCTTCTCGGACGCCGACGCGGACGCCGCGCACACCCGCGAGGCGGATACGGCCGTACGGTTGCCGGGCGCCGCCCCCGCCGACACCTATCTCCGGGGCGACCTGCTCGTACGGGCCGCGCTGACCGGTGGCGCGGACGCCGTCCACCCCGGTTACGGCTTCCTCTCCGAGCGCCCCGACTTCGCCCGCGCCGTTCTGGCCGCCGGCCTGACCTGGGTCGGCCCGCCGCCGGAGGCGATGGCCGCCATGGCGTCCAAGACCCGGGCCAAGAAGCTGATGGCCGACGCGGGCGTGCCGCTGCTCGCCCCGGTCGAACCCGCCGAGGCCACCGAGGCGGACCTGCCGCTGCTGGTCAAGGCGGCGGCGGGCGGCGGCGGACGCGGCATGCGCCTGGTACGCGAACTCGACGCCTTGCCAGCCGAGGTGAAGGCGGCGCGGGCCGAGGCGGTCTCGGCGTTCGGTGACGGCGAGGTGTTCGCCGAGCCGTACGTGGAGCGCGGGCGCCATGTCGAGGTGCAGCTCCTCGCGGACGCGCACGGCACGGTGTGGGTGCTCGGCACCCGGGACTGCTCGCTCCAGCGCCGCCACCAGAAGGTCATCGAGGAGGCCCCGGCCCCCGCCCTACCGGCCGGGCTGCGCGCGGCGCTGCACGAGGCCGCGACCCGGGCGGCCACCGCGATCGACTACCGGGGCGCGGGCACCGTCGAATTCCTCGTCTCTCCGCAGGGCCGTGGCTACTTCCTGGAGATGAACACCCGACTCCAGGTCGAGCACCCGGTCACCGAGTGCGTCTACGGACTCGATCTCGTCGCCTGGCAACTGCGCGTCGCCGAGGGCCACCCGCTGCCCGCCACCCCGCCCGAACCCACCGGGCACGCGGTGGAGGCCCGCCTGTACGCCGAGGACCCGGCCCGCGACTGGCAGCCGCAGACCGGCCCGATCCACCGCTTCGACCTGGGCCCGGCCGGACGGGAGGGGGCGGGCGGGGCCGCGACGGGACGCGCGGCGGGCGCCGGGCCGGCGGGCGGGGCCGGGCTGTCGGGCGGAGCGTGGCCCGCTGCCGGGCCTCGGGTGGACTCCGGGTTCGAGGCCGGCGACACCGTGGGCGTCCACTACGACCCCATGCTGGCCAAGGTCATCACCTGGGCCCCGACCCGCGCGGAGGCGATCCGCCAACTCGCCCACGCCCTGGAGCGGGCCCGGCTGCACGGCCCGGTCACCAACCGCGACCTGCTCGTCCGTTCCCTGCGGCACCCGGAGTTCGTCGCCGCCGACATCGACACCGGCTTCTACGACCGTCATCTCGCCGACCTGACGGCCCCGCCGGACGAGTCGGGCGTACGGCTGGCCGCTCTGGCCGCCGCGCTGGCCGACGGCCAGGGGCGCTCCCGCCTCGGCGGCGCTTGGCGCAACGTGCCGTCCCAGCCGCAGACCAAGACCTACCGCGCCGAGCCGGACGGCACGGACCACGAGGTCCGCTACCAACTCTCCCGCGCGGGTCTGACCGTCGAAGGGTTGCCTGACCCGCGGTTGGTCTTGGCCACCCGGGACCTGGTCGTCCTGGAGGTGGCCGGCGTGCGGCGGCGGTTCGCGGTGAGCGCGTACGAGGACGGGACGGTGTACGTCGACGTACCGCCGCTGTCGCCGCGTGGGGCCCGCCCGGCGGGGGAGGCCGCGCCGGCCGGCACGCCGACCACCGAGGCCCCGGCCCCGCCCCCCATTCCAGCCCCGGTCCCGGTCACGCCCTCGGTCGGGTCCCCGGTCCCGACCCGCCAACCCGCCGCGTACGTCTTCACCGCGCTGCCGCGCTTCCCCGATCCCGCCACCCGTGCCGAGCCCGGTTCGCTGCTCGCGCCTATGCCCGGCACCGTCGTCCGACTCGCCGACGTGGCCGAGGGCGAGCCGGTGCGGGCCGGACAGCCGCTGCTGTGGCTGGAGGCGATGAAGATGGAACACAAGATCACCGCGCCGGCCGCCGGCACCCTGACGGCCCTGCGCGTGACGCCGGGCCAACAGGTGGAGGTCGGCGCCCTGCTCGCCGTCGTCTCCACCTGATCACCCCGGAGGGGCGTGCCCGCGTGCCCGCGCCAGGGCCCCGCCCCGCCCCGTACGCCCGACGCGTACCCCGCCCCGTCTCGTACGGCACCCCGCACCGCTTCGAGGAGGACCACCCCCATGACCGACGCCCTGATCGAATCCGAGGAACACCGCGCGCTGCGCTCCGCCGTCGCGGCGCTGGGCCAGCGTTACGGCCGCTCGTACATGGACTCCGTCGTCCGCGCGGGCCAGCAGCCCGTCGAACTGTGGGCGGAGGCAGGCGCGTTGGGCTATCTCGGGGTCAACCTGCCGGAGGAGTACGGCGGCGGGGGCGGCGGGATCGTCGAACTCTCCATCGTCCTGGAGGAGTTGGGCGCGGCGGGTTGCCCGCTGCTGCTGATGGTCGTCTCGCCCGCCATCTGCGGCACCGTCATCGCCCGCTTCGGCACCGAGGAGCAGAAACGGGCCTGGCTGCCGGGGCTGGCCGACGGCTCGCGCACGATGGCGTTCGGCATCACCGAGCCCGACGCGGGGTCGAACTCGCACCGCATCACCACCACCGCCCGTCGGGACGGTGACGGCTGGGCGCTCACCGGCCGCAAGGTCTTCATCTCCGGTGTGGACGTCGCCGACGCGACGATGATCGTCGGCCGCGCGGAGGACGCCCGCACCGGCAAGCTCAAGCCGTGCCTGTTCATCGTGGACCGGGACACCCCGGGTTTCGGCTACCGGCAGATCCCGATGGAGGTGTCGGCGGCGGAGAAGCAGTTCGAGCTGACCCTCGACGAGGTGCGGTTGCCGGCCGGCGCGCTGGTCGGCGACGAGGACGCCGGTCTCCTCCAACTCTTCGCCGGCCTGAACCCGGAGCGGGTCATGACGGCCGCCTTCGGCCTCGGCATGGCGCGGTTCGCGATCGCCCGCGCCGTCGAGTACGCCAGCACCCGTCAGGTCTGGCAGGCGCCGATCGGCACCCACCAGGCCATAGCCCACCCGCTGGCCCAGGCGCACATCGAGGTGGAACTGGCCCGGCTGATGATGCGCAAGGCGGCCGTCCTCTACGACGCGGGCGACGACATGGCGGCCGGTGAGGCGGCCAACATGGCGAAGTACGCGGCGGGCGAGGCCACCGTGAACGCCGTCGACCAGGCCGTGCACACCCTCGGCGGCAACGGGCTCGCCTCGGAGTACGGCCTGGCGTCGCTGATCACCGGCGCGCGGGTCGTCCGTATCGCGCCGGTCAGCCGCGAGATGATCCTGAACTTCGTCTCCCACACCACGCTGGGCCTGCCCAAGTCGTACTGACCCACGTGCCCCGTACGGCCTGTATGACCTGCCTGGCCCGTATGGTCCGCGTGTTCTGTGGATCCCGAGTATCCCGCCGGGTACGCACCGCTCGCCGGGGGGGCGCGGGGTGGTGGGCGTCCGGGGCGGGGCCCGTGGTGGTCCGGGGCGGAGGTCGGGGGTGCCCGGGAGTGGGAGTCCGTGCGTGTAGGGGGCAGCGGTCGGAGTGCTACGGGTTGGGGCTCGGGGTCGTACGGGTTGGGGGCTCGTGGTCGTACGGGTCGGGTACGGGGTGCCCGGGATCGAGGCTCCGGGATGCGTGCTCCGGGGAACCAGTGGGGCCCGCAGGCCATCAACCTCAACGAGCGCCCGAGCGCTTCCGCCGCCCCCGGCGCGCCCCGTGCGCTGACGTGGCGAGTTGAATAGGTTCTTCCGTCCACCGCCCGCGCCGGCACCTCGCCGATCCCACCCGAGACGAAGGCCGACCGCCGACCAGCCCCGCCCACCCCGCCAGCCCGACCCCAGCCACCCACAACCCACCCAGCGGTACGCACCCACCCACAACCCACCCACAACCCACCCGCCACCAAGCAGCCAGCCGCGAGGCGACAAGCCGCGACCGAACCAGCCGAGAGCGACAGACCCAGCCCGCCGCGAGGCGACACGCTCGGCCAGCCACGGTCGGAACGTCAGCGCCAGCCACCCGCGCTCGTCGAGGCCGCCGACCACCGGCCGATCGCCGGGCCAGGCCCCGGGCCGGTGGCGGGAAACAGCCAGGAATCAGGCAGGAAACAGGAAGGAGGTCGGCGGACCGATGACCCACCCGTCCGAGCGCCCGGGGTCCGTGGCGCCGCTCGTGCGTCGCGGGCACGACCGTGGCATCGCCACGCTCACCCTCGACTCGCCGCACAACCGCAACGCGCTCTCGTCCCGCCTGGTGACGGAGTTGCTGGCGGGCCTGGTGGCCGCGGCGGCGGACCCCGCGACGCGGGCCGTCTTGCTCGACCACACGGGCAACACGTTCTGCGCCGGTGCCGATCTGAGTGAGGCGGTGGGCGGAGCGGCGGCGGAGGGGGACGCGCCGGTGGCCGGGCCGCTGGGCCTCGCCCGGCTGATGCGTGCCGTCGTGGAGTTGTCGGTGCCGGTGGTGGCCCGGGTCACCGGGCACGTACGCGCCGGCGGGCTCGGTCTGCTCGGAGCCTGCGACATCTCCGTGGCCGGGCCCGCCGCGAGCTTCGCGTTCACCGAGGCCCGGCTCGGCCTGGCGCCCGCCGTGATCTCCCTGCCGCTGCTGCCCCGGCTGGACCCACGCGCGGTCGGCCGCTACTACCTGACCGGCGAGCGCTTCGACGCGTCGGAGGCGGCCCGCATCGGCCTGGTCACCCTCGCCGGCGACCCGGACCAGGCGTTGGCCCCGGTCCTGGACGGCCTGCGCCGGGGCTCGCCCCAGGGGCTGGCCGCGTCGAAGCGGCTGGCCACGGCGGAAGTGCTGCGGGTCTTCGACCGCGACACGGCCGCGCTGGTCGAACGCTCGGCCCAACTCTTCGGCTCGCCCGAAGCGCGTGAGGGAATGACCGCGTTCCTGGAACGCCGCGCCCCGGCCTGGCTGACCACCCCACCCGAGCCCGCCGCCGCCCCCGAGGCCGAACCCGCCGCCACCGCTCGCCAACCCGAGCCCGAGCCCGCCCCCGCCACCCCCGAATCCGAACCCGCTACCACCGAGCCCCCCACCCATCGCGCGGCCGAAGAACCACCCCCACCCCACCCCACAGCCGAAGCCACACCCACCCCCACACCTCACTCCCCAACCCACCCCGCAGCCGACGCCGCCACGGCCGAAGGCCCCCGTACCGTGGAGGATTTCCGGTGACCGCGCGCCCCGCACTGCGTGACCCGAAACAGGACCGCAGCCGCGCCACCCGGCAGCGGCTGCTTGAGGCGGCCATCGCCTGTCTGGCCGAGCACGGCTGGGCGGGTTCTACGGTGTCGGTGGTGGCCGAGCGGGCGGGGGTGTCCCGTGGGGCGGCGCAGCACCACTTCCCCACGCGCGAGGACCTGTTCACGGCCGCTGTCGAGCAGGTCGCCGAGGAGCGCTCGGCGGCGTTGCGCGCGCTGCTGTCCGACGCGGCCGACCCGCCCGAGGGCGACGGCCCCGAGCGCACGCACGCCGTGGTGGACGCGCTGGTGGACCTGTACACGGGCCCCCTGTTCCGGGCCGCGCTGCAACTGTGGGTGGCGGCCGCGAACGAGCCCCAACTGGGCTCGCGGGTCACGGCACTTGAGGCCCGCATCGGTCGCGAGAGCCACCGCATGGCGATCGAACTCCTCGGCGCGGACGAGGGCGTCCCCGGCGCACGCGAGACCGTCCAGGGCCTCCTCGACATGGCCCGTGGCCTCGGTCTGGCCAACCTCCTCACGGACGACGCCTCCCGTCGCGAACGCGTCGTGACCCAGTGGGCCCGCCTCGTCCACGAGGTCCTCACGCGGGAGTGAGTACGACCCGCCGCCGTCCCCGGGGCACGGCCGCCGCTCGTGCGGGCTGGTGGGGACGGACTGGGCGGGAACGGGCCGCCGGGGTGCGGGCTGGCTGGGCGCGGGCCGCCCGGAGTCGGGTTGGTTGGGTCAGGCTGCCGGGGCGGGCCTGGCGGGGGTGTGGTCGGTGAGGGGCGCGCCCGTCGCCGTGGTGTTCGCCGCCGTGGTGCCTGTCGCCGTGGACGCCGGGTGGTGTCCCGGCGCGCGGAGTGGCGAGGCGCTACGGCTGTGTCACATCGGGACGTAGGCGCGGGTGGGGGTGGTCGACGAGCCACGCGTCGCCGGCCGGCGTGCTCACGCTGAACCCCACGGTGAACTCGCCCCACTTCCTCGCCTTCGGCTGCAACCCCAGAGCCTCCAGGATGCTGGGCACCATCGTCAGGGGAGGAGGCGTCTCGGCGTCGAACTCGTCGCCCAGGATCTGGGCGATGGCCTCCTGGACCTTCTCCTTGTTGCCGGCCAGCTCCCAGACCTTGGGCGGGAGTCCCGTCCGCTGCTCGACCTGGTTCTGGACGTCGCCCTCCAGTACTTCGGTGGCCAGCGCCTTCCAGGTGGCCTTCTGCTCCTTGTACCTGATCTCCGCCTCCGCCTTCCGCTCCGCGAGTTCCTCGGCGGTCATCGCGACCCCGTTGGCCAGGTTCTGCCGCATCAGGTACAGGGTCGCGTTGTTCACGGACGGGTACGTCACCTCCGCGAACATGGAGATGTCCCTGCTCCAGTCGCCCTTGTCGTAGATGTGGCCGGCGCTTCCGGACGCCGTGATGTCGACCCAGGCGATCTCGGCGTGGTTGTTCGCCCGGAGTACCAGGTCGGGCCGGGTCGAGCCGTGGGCGACCTGCGCGCCGATCGTGAATCCGGTCATCGGGTTGCTCGCCTCGATGGCGGAGGTGACCAGCGCCTCCACCGCGTACCCGAAGCGGGCCGCCATGAGCTTGGGCTTCCCGCCTCCCACGTACTCGGTCCAGGTGGTGTTCCAACGGTGGATGTGGGCCAGGTACTTGGCCGAGACCCCGGAGGCGCTGAGGTTGGGGGAGTTGACGACGCGGTGGTAGGCGGCCTGGGTGAGAGCGTCGACGGCGTCGAAGAACTCCCGCGCGTCGGCCTTGTTCGGGTCGTCGTCGTCCAGGTAGGTGTCGTTCTCGACCGCGCGTTGCACGGATGACCGCTGTTCCGACACCGCCGTGACCTGCGGTGTTCCCGCGCTCTGCGCGTCGGTTCCGCTGCCGGACATCACCCGCCCGGCGTTCGCCTCGGCCTCGCGTTCGTGGCGGTCCGAGGGGTCGGAGATCCGCAGCCCCGTCCCGTCGTCCGTGCCGGCGACCGGGCCCTGACGCTGCTGGATGACGTGGGTGAGTTCGTGGGCCAGGGTGTGCCGGTCGCCGCCGCCCTCGCCGAGGACGACGTGCTGGCCGTGGGTGTAGGCGCGGGCGTCGATGTCGGCGGCGGAGGCCCGGGCGGCGGCGCCCTCGTGGACGCGGACGCCCGAGAAGTCGGCGCCGAGCCGCGACTCCATGTCGGCGCGCAACCGGTCGTCCAGGGGGCGCCCCGGCGTGCGCAGGACCTGGCGTACGGAGGCGCCTGGCGCGGGGCGTTCGGCCCGGTGGAGGAGCTGGCCCACCACCGCGTTGCCGACCTCGCGTTGGAGGGCCAGGAGCGGGGGAGGCGGCGGGGCGGCGTGACGGGGGGCCGTGCCGGTGGGGCGGCTGTTGACGGTCTCGGTGCTCTTCGCTCGGCCGTCCGCGTGCATGGCTTTCCTCCCCTGTCGTACGTGCCCACGTCGTACGCGCCCAGGTCGTACGCGCCCACGTCGAGGTCCCGCGCGCCCGGCTGCCCCCGGTGGCCGGCCTCCGACATGGCGGCGCACGCGCCGCTGGTGCGCTCCGTGGCTGCCGCCACGCCCCTCACATGATGAGGCCCGCGCCCGCTCCCGTCACCGCCGCGCGTCGCCCGCTTCCCGGCCCCCGTCGCCGCGCGAACCAACCCACCCCGCAGCCCGCACCCCGCCACCCGGCGCCCGCCCTGACGTCCGCCACCCCGCAGCCAGCCCACGCAATAGCCAGCCCACCCCGCAGCCCGCTGCCCAGGCGCACCCCGCTCCGCAGCGTGCCGCCCTGGCGCGCACCACCTCACAGCCAGCCCACCTCGCAAGCCAGCCCCCAACCCCGCCGCCCTCACCCCGCAAGCCCGCCGCCCAGGCGCGCCCCACTCCGCAGCCCGCCGCCCAGGCGAACCCCGCCGCCCAGGCGCACCCGCCCAGGCGAAGCTAGCCGCGCGTGAACCGGGCCGGGTCGGCCAGGTAGCGGTCAAGGTCCGGGTCCTCGTGGAGCGGCGGGAACGCGTCGTGAATCCGCCAGGTCGGGCCGAGTTCGGCACGGAGGCGGTCCAGGACGCGCCCGACCGCCTCGTTGAAGTGACGGCACTCCGCTTCGCGCCAGGGGCCCGGGTCGGGTGGGTAGTCCCAGTTCAACGACGTGTCGTAGCGGGCGATCAGCTCGCCCAGCGCGGCGCGCGTCGCGTCGCCGATCGGCAGTCGGTCCAGCTCCACGGGGTATCCCCACTCCTCCCGGTCCTCGGGTGTGGTGGGCCACAGGGCGCCGCCCGATCCCGCGTCGAAGAAGAAGCTGACGGTGGGCATGTGACGGCCTCTCGATAACCGGCGGTGGGCACGGCCGCCACGGTACGCAACACGGCGGGCGACGGTGGGCGCGGCGGACGTGCGCGGCGGCCCCCACCGTGGCCGGGCGCGGTGCGGGCACGACGGCGGCCCCCACCGTGGCCGAACGCCGCGCCGGCGCGGGCTCGCGGCACCCGGGACCACGGGCGGGTGCTCTACGACGTATGGCCCCTATACGTCGTATGCCCTCGGTTTGGCCTGAGTTCGCCCTAGGCGACCCCCGTACGGCTCCTTAACATCTCGCTCAATTGGCATGCGCATGGCGCTCTGATCCCATGCGTCTCCGCCGTACCGCTCCATCGGTACGGGTTCCGGCGGGTCGCCGCTCACGCACAGCACGTCCCCAGCTCCTCGGTGGCCCCCGCGTGCCCGCGTAACCGCTCATCCCCAAGGCACAGGATTGGACTTCTCATGCACTCCGGCATTCTCGCGACCAGCGCGGTAGTGGGCCTCTTCGGCGCGACGCTCTCCCCGCAGAGCCCGGCCACGATCGAGAACCCGCCCGCCGACAAGATCGTGATCGAGGTCGCGACGGTCAACGGCTCGGGCTGCCCCAAGGGCACCGCCGAGGTGGCCGTCGCTCCGGACAACACCGCCTTCACCGTGACGTACAGCCGCTACCTGGCGAGAGTCGGTGGTGACTCCGATCCCACCGACTTCAGGAAGAACTGCCAGCTCAGCCTGGTCGTGTACGTCCCGAGCGGCTTCACCTACGCGGTCGCCAGCGCGGACTACCGTGGCTACGCCTCGCTCCAACCGGGTGCCACCAGCCAGCAGAAGGCGTCGTACTACTTCCAGGGCTCGCCGGACACGGCCTCGCTGTCCCACCCGTTCAAGGGCCCGCACAACGACAACTGGCAGGCCACCGACAAGACCGACTGGGGCCAGCTCGTCTGGGCCCCCTGCGGCGCGCGGCGCAACTTCAACGTCAACACCGAACTGCGCGTGAACGCCGGCACCTCGGACCCGAAGAAGACCAGCTTCATGACCATGGACTCCACGGACGGCGACATCAACACCGTCTACCGCCTGGCCTGGAAGCAGTGCCCCAAGCCGTGACCTGAGCGGTCGGCGGCCGGCCGTCGGCGCTCGCGGCGTGGTGAACCCGCGCTCGTGGTGGCGCCGTGACCTCCGTGGTCGCGGTCGCGGTGTCGGTGGCCCGGGCGGCCGGTGGCCGTAGCCGGTGGGTGCCGGGTCCGGGCCGGCGGTCGCGGTGGGCGCCGGTCGGTGTCCGCGTGTGGCGGGGGGAAGGGCGCGCCCTTCCCCCCGCCGTACGACCCCCGCGTACGGGGAGTGGGCGGGGCGTCGGTCCGATGGTCGTTGTCGGCGTCAACTGCCTTGTATGTACGGTGAGTTCACTGATGTCGGGGCGGGTGGCCGGGACGGTGACCCCTCGTACGGGTGAACTGTCGGTGCACGCTCTGTTTCTTTTGGCGGGCCGACTGTCGCCGTGTGCCGCTCCCGTGTCGTATGTGGCGCGCTCGGTTCCGCTAGTACGACGCCCACCGCTCGTGCAGCGAGTCGACCACGAGGCGGACCCACAGGTCCTCGGCCGAGTTCCCGCGCCGCTGGGTGACGACGTGCCGCAGCCGCTCCCACGTGCTGGCGCGGCTCCACTCGGAGAAGTGGCGGTAGACCGTCTGCCAGCGGGGGCCGAGTGCCGGCGGCAGCTCCCGCCAGGCGCAGCCGGTCAGGGTGACGAAGACGATGCCGGCCAGCACCGCCCGGTCGTCGGCCTTGCGGCGACCACCGCCCTGCGGTCGGCTCGGCTGCTGGGAGGGCACGACCACTCGGAAGGATTTCCACAACTCGTCGGGGACAAGGCGCGTGACGAGGGGGTTCACAGGACCTCTACTCGGACAGCGAAGAGCACCAAAAGAAACGCCGCCTCCTGCGGTGGTGTCGCGGCTCGCGGTTCTAGCTTTGTGCCCCACAGGCCGAAGGTCGGTCTGTGGGAAAGCCGCACAGCGGGAGGCGTAAATGTCGGAAACAATCGACGTACTGGTTGCCATCAACGCCCAGGATCTTATCGCTAACACGCAGAACCCGTCCCAGGACCACAACAACCCGACGCCCGTCAGCGACCCCAAGTCCTACATCTACATGACGGTTCGACACAAGAACGAGGTCAACGGTAGTTCCGGGGCCGAACTCAACGTTTCCGCGAAGCGGCAGGACACCATTCGCTGGCGCGAGACCACCTACTCGGTCGACTCCTTCTACAGCGTGCTGTTCTACCGCTACGTTCCCGGTGACCCGTCGAAAAAGCTGATCGAGACGCCGCAGTCCAAGCGCCCCACGGCCGACCTGCCCTACCCGGACCCGCAGGCGGGTGACGAGGCGGCGTTCAAGACCCAGAAGGACGTCATCGCCCCGCACTGGTCGGCGGAGGTCCTGAACAAGGGCAGCGACTCGTACACGTTCTTCTTCCAGGTCATTGACCAGGACGGCAAGGTCGTCGGCTACTTCTCGTGGGACCCGTTCCTCACGATCAGCTAGCGTGCGCCCGCCGTGGCGCCCGGTCCGCTCGGCCGGGCGCCACGGAGCCTCACCCAGGGGGGAGGCGGCCGTAGGAATCGTGGGCCCAGTGCTGGAGGTCAGCTATGGCAGAAGACGCGGGCGGCGGTAAGGCGTCGCGCCGCATTGACGTCCTCGTGGTGTTCGACGCGGAATCGATTGTCGCGCGGTACGAGAATCCTTCGCGGAAATCCGACGCACCGACGTGGGTGGACGAGAAGTACGTGCACATTCCGCCTCTGGCCGGGGCGTTGTCGCCGCCGGCTTCCGGTGTGGTGCGGATTGACGCCGAGCCCGGTGACGTCGTGCGCTGGCAGGAGACCAGCATCGCACTCGACTCCTCGTACGCGGTGTTGATGTACCACTGTCGCAATGTCAGTGGACAGGGCCTGGCATCGGGGTTCTCGGCCGAAATCCACCCGGTTCAGGTGCCCTATCCGGACCCCCGGGACGAGGGCGACACGCATTTCGCGACCCAGGAGTTCAGGAAGCACGCCTGGGACATGCGGGTCACGGGTCGGGGGGTGGGCGTATTCGAGTTCTTCTTCCAGGTCCTGAACCGCGACGCGGAGGTCCTGGGCTATTTCCTGGTCGCGACGGAAATCACTTTCGGCCAGTGACGGAGTCACCGGGCCCCCGGCCCCGCTGGCGGCCCCGGCCCCGCTGAACGACAACCCGTGCGGCCGGACGGAGCGCGCATCTCCAGCCGCACGGGCCCGGGGGGCGACGCCGCGTGGGCTCGACGCCGCGCGGGCCTCACTCCGAGTGGGCCCGCGCCGAGAGTCCTGCCCAAGCACCCCACCACCGACGGCTATCAGCCGTGTTCTGGCTGGTTATCCGGCTAAGGGGTTTGATCAGTGCCGATCGCCCGTTCGAGTGGTCAATGGGGCACGTTTCCCTGAGGGCGATCTTCGTGGGGTGAGCATGAGACGACCACTCGTCACCACCACCGCACGGAAGGCGGGCGCCCGCATGCCTGTTGACGGCACCTTCGACTCCCCGTTCGCGCTGAACGCCGACGACCACGCCCGGTTGGAAGCCATCCGCGAGGGGCTGTCGGACCCGTCGCCACGTCGTATCGGCCGCCTGGACCAGTGGGGTCTGGCCGACACGTACGAGGTCTACGCCGAGATCGCCCGGTTCACGGAGGTCGCGATCACGCTGGCGGACGGGACGGTGCTGGACGCCTCGTTGAGCGTCCCGCGTGACCCCGCCCCCGGGCAGACCTTCCCCGTCGTCGTCCTGCCCGCCCCGCTGATCAACGTCGGGCACCGCGCCTATCTGGGCATGCTCCCGCGCTGGGCCCTGGGTGGCTACGTCGTGCTGGCCTACAGCCAGCGTGGTCTGGCCAAGTCCACGGGTGAGATCCACGTGGCCGGGCCGCGGGACGTGGCCGACGCCGCCGAGGTCGTGGACTGGGTGCTGGCCAACACGCCGGCCGACGCGGAGCGGATCGGCTTCTTCGGCTCCTCCTACGGCGCCGGGACGAGCCTGTTGGCCGCCGCGCGGGACCGGCGGATCAAGGCCGTGGCCGGCACGAGTGCCTGGGGTGACCTGCTCGCCTCGCTGTACGAGAACGGCACCCGCCACCTGGCGGCCTTCGAGGCGCTGGTGAAGCTGTTCGGCGAGGACCGGTGCTCGCCGGAGTTCCGCGAGGTCATCCAGAAGGTCCGCGCCAACACGATCGACGACCAGGTAAGGGAGTTCGCGCGGGAGCGGTCGCCCCGCGCCTACCTGGACGCGTACAACGACGCCGGGACGCCGATCCTGCTCACGACCGCCTGGCACGAGACGATCTTCTCGGTGCCGGCCGTCATCGACTTCCACAACGGCCTGACGGGCCCCAAGTCGCTCCTCGTGCAGGTCGGCGATCACGGTAACGGTGAACTCCCCGGCCTGGCGGGTCTGTTGTCCAAGCCCACCGAGATGGCCTACCGCTGGCTGGACCACCATCTGGGCGGGACCGCCGGTGACGGGCGGGAGCCGCGTTTCGACGTCCGCTCGGAGTACATGCACAACCTCCTGTCCGACCAGCGTCACCCCGACTGGGCCAGTTACGCCCTGCCTCCGAAGCGCCTCCACCTGACGGACGTGGCTTCCGGCACGAGCGACGGCGAGCTGACCGAGGACGGGCCGCGGGCGGGCTGGTCGCGCACCGTGAAGGCCACCGGGCAGGGCACCGACGTCGTCGTCGCCCCGAAGCTGGTGCAGACCGGCCTGGCCGAGCGCGCGGGCCTGCCCCACGTCTACCGGACCGCCGAGATCGACCGTGGTCTCGCGGCGCTCTGGCACTCCGCGCCGCTGGAGCGGGCCTCGCGCGTGCAGGGCGAACTGGAGCTGCGGCTGACGGTGACCCCGCAGCGGGCGAACGCCACGATCGTGGCCTACCTGCTGGACAACGACCCCGCCGCCGACCGGTCCACGATCATCACCCACGCCCCCCACACCTTCACCGACCAGCCGGCGGGCGAGACCACCACGGTGACCCTCCGGCTCCAGCCCGCCCACTACGTCCTGGCCAAGGGCCGCCGGCTGCAACTGGTCGTCGACACCCACGACCCGCTCTTCGCCACTCCCGACACCGCCACCTCGGTGACCACTCTCGACATCACCTCGCCCGAGGGCTTCGAGTCCTACCTGGACGTCCCGCTGGCCCCCGTGGACTGACCTCCACCCCCCGACAGCCCCGGTGCGACCGGGCCCCGGCCGAGCGGGGCCGGGCCGGTCGCACCGGGGCATCCGCGTGTGTGGGCCGGCGGCCCGCCCCCCGCTCAGGCCGGCGTGTCCGTGCGCTCGGGCAGGGGGTGGCCCGGGGTGATCTCCCGGAGGTGGACGACCGCGTCGAACCAGTCGGTGAGCGAGCCGCCCGACAGGTGGTGGTCGGCGTCGTGCTGGGGGTCGTAGAAGGGGCCGACCAGGCGCGTCCTGGTGGGGGTGGCGAGCCAGGCGCGGACGGGGGCGGGGGCGTCGGGTGCGCGCAGGTCGAGCAGGTACGCGTCCGGGCCGGCGGTGCCCAGTGTCGCTTCGGCGAACTCGGCTGGTGGGGTGGGGATCGGGTACGGGGCCCGGCCGTGGTGGAAGGTCAGCCCCAGTGAGACGTATCCCGCGCCGAAGTGTTCGCGCAGATAGCCGCCCGCGTTGCGGTGGATCTGCGGTGGGGACGCGGGGGAGACGGAGCGGGGGTCGCCGACGGCGGTGTGCGCGAGGCCGCCCCAGTAGACGATCCGGTCGCCGGTGTGCTCGTGCCACCGGATCGTGTGCGCGGCCAGCTCCCGCTCGATGCCCGCCAACCCGGCCAACCCACCCGGCCCTGCCGCCGCCGACCCCGGCGCCCCACCCGGCCCCGCCGGCCCCGGCGCCCCACCCGACCCTGTCACCCCCGCCGGCCCGTCCGGCCCCGCCGGCCCCGGCGCCGCACCCGGCCCGGAGGGCTTCCCCACCTCACCGGGCCCGACGGGCTCCCCCGCCCCGTTCACCCCGGGCACGCCCGCGAAGCGGACCGGGTCGCTCGGATGCTGGCGGTTGAAGGCGCGCATCCAGCGGACGAGGTCCAGGATCTCCCCGGTCTGCCAGAAGGCACGGGCCTCGGCCAGGAGTCGGGCCGGGTCTCCGGCGCCCGTGGCGACGTACGTGTCGAGTCCGACCCGGGCCGCGTCGTCGCCTTCCAACGCGATCGTGCGGAAGCCCAGGTCTTCGACCAGGTAGCGGGCCAGCCGGTGGGCGAGGGCGGAGGGCTCGTGGGCCTGCCGGATCGCCGTGCCGAGGGCGACCACCCGCGCGTCACCGACCACGTCGGCCAGCGGCCGGAGGTCGGTCAGCGGTGCCGTCGGGTCGAGTGTGGTCAGGCCGTGGGCGTGCTGGCTGATCCACCGGGTCACCGTCTCGGTCATGGCAGGCCCCTCCCGGGCTACGCGTCACCCCGGAGCCGAGCCCCGGGGAGCGGCCGAACGCCGCACGGGCAGCCTGCGAGGTGAACCGGGGTTGAGGTCAAGCACGACCAGGCCGAGCCCGCCGCCCCGCGCGGGTTACGCCGCGAAGTCCCCGGCCCGCACGCCTGCCACGAACGCCGACCAGGCGGACGTGTCGAAGGTGAGGGTGGGTCCGTCGGGGTCCTTGCTGTCGCGGACCGGGATGGTGCCGTGTGGGGCGAGGTTGGGGGCGAATTCGACGCAGGCGCCGCCGTTGCTGGAGTGGCTGGACTTGGTCCAGTGGGGTTCGGTGGGCACGGGTTCTCCTTCGGCGTGGGTGGGTTCGGTGGGTGCGTTACGCCGTGAGGTTGCCGGTCTTGACGCTGGTGACGAACGCCTGCCAGGCCGTCGGTTCGAAGGTGAGGGTGGGTCCGTCGGGGTCCTTGCTGTCGCGGACCGGGATGGTGCCGTACGCGGCGAGGTTGGCGGCGATCTCGACGCAGTTGCCACCGTTGCTGGAGTGGCTGGACTTGGTCCAGTGGGGTTCGGTGGGCACGGGTTCTCCTTCGGCGTGGGTGGGGTCGGTGGGCGCGTTACGCCGCGAAGTCGCCGGCCCGCACGCTCGCGACGAACGCGGACCAGGCCGCCGGCGCGAAGGTGAGGGTGGGTCCGTCGGGGTCCTTGCTGTCGCGGACGGGGATGGTGCCGTGTGGGGCGAGGTTGGGGGCGAACTCGACGCACTCGCCGCCGTTGTCGGAGTGGCTGGACTTGGTCCAGTGGGGTTCGGTGGGCACGGGTTCTCCTTCGGTGTGGGTGGCGTGGGTGGGTTCGGTGGGTGCGTTACGCCGTGAGGTCGCCGGTCTTGACGCTGGTGACGAACGCCTGCCAGGCCGTCGGTTCGAAGGCCAGCGTGGGTCCGTCGGGGTCCTTGCTGTCGCGGACCGGGACGGTGCCGTACACGGCGAGGTTGGGGGCGAATTCGACGCAGGCGCCGCCGTTGTCGGAGTGGCTGGACTTCGACCATCGGGGTGTGGGTGTCACCGGGGTTTCCTCCGTCGTGTGGGTGGGCGAGGGTCGCGCTGTGCGGGGTTACGCCGCGAAGTCGCCGGCTCGCACGCCTGCCACGAACGCCGACCAGGCGGACGTGTCGAAGGTGAGGGTGGGTCCGTCGGGGTCCTTGCTGTCGCGGACGGGGACGGTGTCGTACGCGGTGAGGTTGGGGGCGACTTCGACGCAGTTGCCACCGTTGTCGGAGTGACTGGACTTGGTCCAGCGGGGTGCGGGTGTCACGGGGAATCCCTCCGTCGCGGGGTGGGCGGGTGTCGGGGCCCGCGACGGAGCGTAGGCGCGCGGGCGGGGGCGCGTGGAAGGCGTACGGGGGGTGCGTCGGCCGTGGCCGGAGGCGTCCGGGGGAGCACGGGCGACTCAACTGGCGGTAACTACACCGGAGTTACGACAAGCGGGGGCGGGGAACGCCGAAGGCCCCCGCTCCTCCCGGGTGGGGAGGGGCGGGGGCCTTTCGGTTCGGGCTGGGCGGTTACGCGGTGAAGTCGCCGGCCTTGACGCTCGCCACGAACGCCGACCAGGACGCCGGCTCGAAGGCGAGGGCGGGGCCCTGCGGGTCCTTGCTGTCGCGGACGGGGACGGCACCGTACGGAGCAAGGTTGGCGGCGACCTCGACGCAGTCACCACCGTTGTTGCTGTAGGAGGACTTGGTCCAGCGGGGTTCGGTCGTCACGGGGCGCCCTTTCGTACCTGGTTGATCATCGCCACAGACTCGGCCTGCGACAGAGATTCGGCCTGGAGCTGATGGTAGTCCGCCAACGCGCCCAGAACGAAGCCGCTTTCACGCTCCAGATGACCCTGCGCGTGAGACTCCGCATACGCGACCACCGTGCGATCCGTCATGGTCAGCAGGTTGACCGGCAGATCGAACGGCCTCCGCTCACCGATCTCGTACGGGGCGATCTGGAGCGTGGTGTTGGGCCGCTCGGCGAACTCTTCCAGGTGCGCGAGCTGCTCGCGCATGACCTCCTCGCCGCCGACCCGTCGCCGGATGCAGCTCTCGTCCATCACCACCATCACGACAGGGGGACGGTGCCGCACGAGCGCCTTCTGACGCTCGGCTACGAGCGCGACCCGCTCTTCGGCCAGCTCAGGCGTGATGCGACCTCGCCGTACGTGATCCTCCGCGAGCGCACGCGCGTACGCGGGCGTCTGGAGCAATCCTGGAATGACGCCGACCGTGAACAGTCGGATCTCGACCGCTCGCCCCTCGATCAGGACGTACTCCGGGAAACCTTCGAGCAAGTTCCCGTGGCGGATCTCGTTCCACTGGCGCTCGAACGACTCCTTGGTGCCGTTCAGGCCGAGCACATGATCCGCCTTGCGCGAGAACGGAAGGGTCGGCGGTTTCCGTGCTGTTTCCACGGCTGAAATGTGCTGGCTGGACATGCCCATGCGGTCGGAGAAGTGCTCCTGCGTCCAGCCGCGATTCTCCCGGTGCCTCCGTAAACGCGCTCCGTAGTTGGCGCGCGGGCTGCTCTCGGGGTTGAGGTCTTTGCGGTTGACCATGGGTTATCTCATCTCTTCCTTCGGCTTGGATTACTTGAAGGGTTACTCAGTGTGGGTCACGCTGATGCCCCCTGGTAGTGATGCCGCTACGGAGAGGAGCGGATTCACCATGTCGTCTACCCCCGCCCCCAACCCGCCTGATGCGAAACTCGCCGCGTTGATCGCCCGACACGACCGCGCGGAGCGAGAGGGCCCGCCGGTGGTCGCGCGGGACCACCGGAAAGCCAACTCACCTGTCGGCGGCGCGAGTTCATGCGCCAAATGTCGGGCCATCGGCATGATTGCCGAGCGGGCCAGGACGCTTCGCGACGCCGTTCAGCACCGTAAGGCCATCGAGGCTTTGCATGTCCACCGACTTCGCGAACATCCCCTCGAACGGGGTGTCGATCGCCAAGGGGCTGGACAGGCCGGGCCCGAGCGTGGTGACGCCCCGTGCTGACCGACCTCGTCTTCGAGGGCACCCACCGCGTCGTCGTACGCGGCGTCCCGCTCCGCTTCTTCCTACGCGCCGACCAGACGTGGGCGCCGGCCACCGACACCGACTTCCAGCACGCCTACGAACTGGCCCTCTTCGACCCCGACGCGCTGCGCAGGGACGTGCTGTGCCCCAACGCGCGACGCTTCGAGTGCACCACCGTCGAGGGCTGGTACTGGTCGGACGGGTGCGGCAAGCAGGGGCTGTGCACCTTCGACGACCGCGCGCCCGAAGAGTGCGCCGGCATGCTCCAACTGTCCAGGGGAGAGGAATCCTGATGGATCGTCAGACCTGGGTTCACCTGCTCGTGTGGCGGCCCGTGGACCCCGCCGACCCGCTCGACGTCAGCCGGTCCTGGCCGCGCGTCCTCCAGGTCGTACGCGACGGCGTCGCTTCGCCGCCGGGAGTCGTCCTGCGGCCCGGCGAGGCGCTGCCGGCCGCCGCCGCGCGGGTGGCGGACGCGCTGGGCCTGCGCCCGCCACCGGAACCGCTCCGGCTGCTCGCGCTCGACCAACGCCCGCCGGAGAACGGCCAGGCCGAACAGGTGGACCTGGTCTTCGACGGCGGCTGGCTGGCCACGGACGACCTGCCGCCCTGCGACGACTGCGGCCAGGGCCACACCGCGTGGACCCCGATGCGCGAGGTCAGCCGCGTCGCCCTCATCCACGCTTTCCGCTCGCTGCTGACCGGCGAACACACCTCGGCGCTCCTGTGGCGCGGAGACCTCCCCGACGAGAGCTGAACCCCCCTCGCTCCCGCCGCCCCCGGCCGGGCCCGACCACCACCACCCGTCGGCCCCCGCCACCGCGCGCCGCGCCGCCCCACCCGCCACAAGCGACACGGCGGCGCCGCGCACCACCCCGCGCCCCAGCCCGGCCACCGGGCGTACGCACGCGCCCCAGCCCGGCCACCGGGCGTACGCACCCGCCCCGCTACAGTGCGGCCAACGTGAGGTCCACCGTGGTCAGCAGCGCCTCGCGGTCGTCCTGGGCACGGGCCAGCACGCGCAGCCCGTAGTACGCGCTCTGCACCTGGCGGGCCAGGGCGCGGGCGTCGCGGTCGGCGCGGATCTCGCCGGTGCCCTGGCCCAGCGCCAGCACCGCGTACAACTCCTCCTCCACCCGGGCGAAGTTCCCCCGGACCGCTTCGGTGACCTCCGGATCGTCGCCGGCGGCCTCGATCGCCGAGTTCACGGCGAAGCAGCCGCGCGGGCCGTCGGGGTCCAGGTCGGCGTCGACGGCCTCGACCATCAGCGCCCGCAGCCGCTCGCGCACCGGGCCGGGCCGTCGGAGTACCTCGACCTGGTGCGCGGTGGCGGTGGCGCAGTAGCGGTGCAGCGCGCGGACGAAGAGCTGGCGCTTGCCGCCGAACGCGTTGTACAGGCTGGACGGGCCCAGCCCGGTGCTCTGGCTCAGATCGCGGGTCGAGGTCGCCTCGTACCCGTGCCGCCAGAACGTCTCCATCGCCGCGCCCACGGCGCGATCCTCGTCAAACCCGCGTGGCCTGGCCATGACGCCACGGTAAGGGTTCTGTAGCGCTTGTACAAAACCCTGTGGGTGGCCGCGTGCGACGTACCGCCGTGCGGGTCGGGCGGGCCGTCGTGCCTGTCGGGCGGGCCGCCGCGTGGGTCACCGGGTCACCGGGGGTGCGAGGTGGGCGGGGTGCGCGGGAGGTGCCGCGGGCTCGGGGCGCGCGGACAGGCGGGCCGCCCACAGCGTGCCGGCGCAGCCGACCGCCGCCAGCGCGACGCCCACCCAGGCCACCGAAGCGAAGCCGTACCCCGCGTCGATGACCAGGCCGCCGAGCAGGGGGGCCAGCGTGTTGCCGACGTTGAAGGCGGCCGTGTTCGCGGCCCCGGCCAGCGTCGGCGCCTCGGGGGCCAGCGCGAACACGCGCGACTGGAGCACCGGATTGGTCACCCAGGCGACGAAGCCGAGCACCAGGACCAACCCGACCACGACCACCGCGTGCCGCGCCGTGAGCGCCAGCGCCGCCGAGACGCCCACCAGCCCGGCCAGCCCCCAGCCGAGCGTCCGCATCGGATACGCCTCGGCCAGCCGGCCCCCGACCGCGATGCCCAGCAGCCCGCCGACGCCGAACAGCGCCAACACGACCGGTACCCAGCCCTCCGCGAGCCCGCTCACCTCGGTCAACAGCGACGCCAGATAGCTGAAGGTCACGATGACCGCGCCGAAGGTGAACGCCGTGAGCGCGTACGAGAGCCACAGCTGGGGCCGGGCCATGCCGCGCAGCTCCGCGCGGGCGGAACCGGTGGGCGCGGCGGACGCCGTCGCCGCGCGCCCGGCCGGGATGGCGAACACCGTGCAGACCAGGCTGACCAGCGTCGCGGCGGCCACCGCCCAGAACGCCGCGCGCCACCCCGCGTGCTGGCTCAGCAGCGTGCCGGCCGGCACGCCCACGATCGTCGCCAGCGTCAGCCCGCCGGCCACCGTCGCGACCGCCCGCCCCCGCGCCCCGGCCGGCACCAGGCTGACCGCCGCCGCCAGCGCGACCCCCCAGCAACCGGCGTAGACCAGTGCGCTGACCACCCGGGTCGCGAACAGCACGCCGTACCCGGGCGCGAGCGCGCCCACGACGTGCGCGGCGATGAACACCGCCTGGAGCGCGACCAACGCCGTACGACGCGGCCACCGCAACGTGGTCAACGCCAGCAGCGGCGCGCCGACCACCATCCCGATCGCGAACGCGGAGATCAACAGTCCGGCGTCGGGGATGGAGACGCCCAGGTCGTCGGCCATGTTCGGGAGTAGCCCGGAGAGCATGAACTCGGACGTTCCCTGGGTGAAGAGCACTAGGCCCAGGACGTATACGGGCAGCGGCACGGCGTTCCTCCGGTGGTTCTCCGGCGCGCGGGTGGGCGCGGGGTGTGGGGTGTGGGGCGAGTGCGGTGGTGCGGGTGTGTGGCGGTGCGGGGGAGTGGCCACGGCTCGTTCTGAAGCGTACGCTTCAGAATCTGGGCACGTGGCTGGCGTCCGCTCGTCGGTCCGGACCCTAGCATGTTATGGAGCGAGCGCTTCAAAACATGGGCGGGGAGTTGCGGGGTGCGCGTCAGCGCGCGTCGGCGTGCGTCGGTATGTCGACACCGGCACCGGCACCGGCGCGGGCCGGGTGCCCCCGACTCCTCGGCGCTTCGGGACCGCGCCGGCGTCCCGGCGGGGGCGAATGCCCGGCGCGGACGAACGCCCCGCCGGCCCGGCGGCGGGGCCGGGGCGACGGGGCGTTCGCGTAACGGTGGATCGGCGCGTCAGCGCGCCGGCGCGTCAGCGCCTCAGCGGGCGATGTCGGCGTACCCGACGATCTCCTTCGGGTCGCGCGCGGCGGGGCCCGTGTAGCGCGCGGAGGGCCGCACCAGGCGGCCGGTGCGCTTCTGCTCCAGGATGTGCGCGCTCCAGCCGGCCGTGCGGGCGCACGTGAACATCGAGGTGAACATGTGCGCCGGGACCTCCGCGAAGTCCAGCACGATCGCCGCCCAGAACTCGACGTTGGTGGCCAGCACCCGGTCCGGCCGGCGCGCGTGCAGCTCCGCCAGCGCGGCCTTCTCCAGCGCCTCGGCCACCTCGAAACGCGGCGCGCCCAGCTCACGGGCGGTGCGGCGCAGCACGCGGGCGCGCGGGTCCTCGGCCCGGTAGACCCGGTGGCCGAAGCCCATCAGCCGCTCGCCGCGATCCAGCGCGCCCTTCACGTACGCGCTCGCGTCGCCGGTGCGCTCGATCTCCTCGATCATGCCGAGCACCCGCGAGGGCGCCCCGCCGTGCAACGGCCCCGACATCGCGCCGACCGCCCCGGACAGCGCGCCGGCCACGTCCGCGCCGGTGGAGGCGATGACGCGGGCGGTGAACGTGGACGCGTTCATGCCGTGCTCGGCCGCCGAGGTCCAGTACGCGTCCACGGCCGCCACGTGCTTGGGGTCCGGATCGCCGCGCCAGCGCCGCATGAAGCGCTCCACGACCGTCTCCGCCTTGTCGATCTCCTGCTGCGGCACCATCGGCAGCCCCTGCCCGCGCGCCGACTGCGCCACGTACGACAGGGCCATCACGGCCGCGCGCGCCAGGTCCTCGCGGGCCTGCTCCTCGTCGATGTCGAGCAGCGGTTTGAGGCCCCACACCGGCGCCAGCATCGCCAGCGCCGACTGCACGTCCACCCGGATGTCACCGGAGTGCACGGGGATCGGGAACGGCTCGGCCGGCGGCAGCCCGGGGTTGAACGCCCCGTCCACCAGCAGCCCCCACACGTTCCCGAACGAGACGCGGCCCACCAGATCCTCGATGTCCACGCCTCGGTAGCGAAGCGCGCCGCCCTCCTTGTCGGGTTCGGCGATCTCCGTTTCGAACGCGACGACTCCTTCAAGTCCGGGTACGAAGTCGGACATCAGGCGGCTCCTCTGCGAAGTGGTCGACAAAGCGGCTTCTGACCAAGTTGTCAAGGTTTCGGGCGGTCGGCTCGGTTTCACGGCCGTCGGCGCGGCTCGCGATCCGGGACGACCGTCCTCGGCGGTGGCTCCGCGCGACGGGTCGGTGGTCCCGTCGCGTACGGAGCCGGACCGGGCGGTACGTCGTGCGGCTCGGTACGGGTCGGATACGTCAGCGGGCGGTATCCGGAGGCCACAGTGGGCCAGTCGATGATTTTGGTGGGTTCACCACCTGCGGGGAAGCGTGAGAAGAGGCACAGTGCCCCCTTCCACCCGAGAGGGTTACGGGGGCGCGGGCCGGGGCAGCGTGAAGTGGTCTGCCCGGCATGCTGCAAGATATGCGCGTGTCCCATGCCGACCCGCAGCAGCGCGTACACGACCCCGCCGCCATGCGTGAGCACTACCGTGGCGCGGGGCTCCTCGAATCCGACCTCGCCGGCACCCCCTTCGCCCAGTTCACCCACTGGTTCGAAGAGGCCGTGACCGGCGGCCTGCACGAGCCCAACGCGATGGTCGCCAGCACCGTCGACGAGGCGGGCCGCCCCCACTCCCGTACGGTCCTGCTCAAGGGCTACGACGAACGCGGCTTCGTCTTCTTCACCAACTACGGCTCCCGCAAGGGCCGCCAACTCGCCGCCAACCCGGCGGTCTCCCTGCTCTTCCCCTGGCACCCGTTGGACCGTCAGGTCATCATCACCGGCACCGCGCGCCGCACCGGCCGCGACGAGACGGCCGCCTACTTCCGCACCCGCCCGCACGGCTCCCAACTGGGCGCCTGGGCCAGCCGACAGTCCGAGGTCATCGGCTCCCGCGCCGAACTCGACCGCATGTACGCCGAACTCGCCGACCGCTACCCGCCCGAGGAGCAGGTTCCCGTCCCCCCGCAGTGGGGCGGCTTCCGCGTCGTCCCCGAGGCGGTCGAGTTCTGGCAGGGCCGGGCCAACCGCCTCCACGACCGGCTGCGTTACGTCCTGGCCGCCGCCCCGGAAGGCCCCGACGAGGCCGCGCCCACCTGGCGCGTCGAGCGGCTCTGCCCCTGACCCCCGGCCCCGACGTCTGATCGCCTGCCCGCTGGGCCTGCCCCCGCCCCTGCCTCCGCCCTTGCCCTCGACGTCTGACCCCTGGCCTCGCCCGCCCGTCCGCGCCCCGAACCGCTGGCCCGCGTCCCGAACCGCTGGCCCGCGTCGCGAACGGATGGCCCGCGTCGCGAACGGATGGGCGAGGCGGGGGGTGCCGGGGGTCGGACTGGTCGTCAGCTCACCGCTCGACCCGGGCGGGCGTGACCCGCACGTCACGCCGCCGGTCGAGCGTGGCCCCACGCGTCGCCGCGCCGGTTGGCCGCGGCGTTCACGTCACCGCTCCGTGGGCTCCTGGTCGGCCCGTTCCCGCTCGCGCGCCCAGGTGGCCGCCCACTCGTCGAGCGGGTTCAGGGCGTCGCGGAGCGCCGTGCCCAGCGGGGTCAGCTCGTAGCCGTCGGGCGAGGGCGCGATGATCCCGCTCGACGTGAGTTCGCGCAGCCGCTGGTAGAGCACGCTGGACGACAGCCCCTCGCACCGGGCCAGCAGCGCGCGGGCGCCGAGCGGACCCGTACGCAGCTCCCAGAGAACGCGCAGCGCCCACCGGCGGCCGAACAGGTCCATCGCGGCCATCAGCGGCCGGCCGGTCGTCGAGCCGCGAACCGGTGTTCCTGGGCGCGGTGTCGGCATGACCCTCCTTGCGTTTCGTAATTCGAAACACTAGCATCGCCTCAGTGTTTCTTATTTCGAAACAAGCTCGACGGGAGAGCCGATGACACGGACCGTCCCGCTGGAACCACGGCGCACCGACCAGACCGGCACGCCGCTCACCCGTCCGACCCCCGGGGCCGCCCCGCCGATCGGGCCGCTCCGTACGTCCGCCAGGAACCGCCCCGCGGCCGGCGCCCCGCACCGGTGGCCCCGCCCCGCGTCGGGCGGCCGGCCGACACCCCCGAACGGAGGCCGTCATGCATAGGACGCTGGTCCTGTACTCCGAACCCACCGACCCCGACCACTTCCGCGACTACTACGTGAACCACCACCTCCCGCTGGTCAGGAGCTGGCCCGGCGTGCTCGCCTGGCGCTACAGCTTCGACGTGGCGGCGGCCGAGGGGCGCGCGCCGTACTTCGCGGTCTTCGAGGCCGACTTCGCCGATGCCGACGCCCTGGCCGTGGCGCGAGCGTCGCCGCACGGCCGGCGACTGGCCGCCGACGTCGCCCACTACGCCACCGGGGGCCTGGTCGTCCTCGACTACCCGGTGCGGGAGGGCACCGACTGAGGCGGGCCGGTACGCTCCGGGGCGCGTTCGGCCGGTCGTGGTGAGGCCGGTCCCGGCCGGTGGTGGTCGCCGTTCGGTGGCTGCCGTTCGGTGGTCGCTGTTCGGCGGTCGCCGGTTCGTCGCGCGGGGGAGGCGGGCCGATGCCCTGGCGGGATGTCACGGTGGTCGACGCGTGTGTGCGGCGCGACGGCCGGGGCGGTAGCCCCACGGCCGTGACCGACGACGACCCGAGGGCGACGGACGCCGACCGGCGTGCGGTCGCCGCCGCGTCCGGCGCCTCGCACGCGGCGTTCCTCGGCCCGGGACGGGCGCCGGACGGTAACTGGCCGGTCCGGTTCTTCACCGCCACCGCCGAACTGTCCGGCTGCGGCCACGGCACCATCGCCGCGCAGGCCGTCCGGTTGGCCCGCACCGCGCTGGCCGAGCTGCACGACCGCCAGCGCACCGGGGGGCGCACGTTCGACACCGTCGCGATCCGCCGCCCCGCCGGCATCGAGGTGTGGTTCGACCAGGGCCCCGTCGCGCTGCGCCATCCGGCACCGGACGCGTACGCCGCGATCCTCGCCGCGCTCGGGCTCACCGCCGCCGACGCGCATCCGACCGACGTGCCACGGATCGCCGCGCCCGGCGCGCCCCGCGTGCTCGTGCCGGTCCGCGACCGGTCGGCGCTGCTCGGGGTCCGCCCCCAGCCGGGCAGACTGGCGGCGGTCTGCCGGCGGTACGGACTCCTCGGCTGCTTCGTCCACGTACCGCCGACGGGCGAGGGGCCGGGCGCGGCGCGGATGTTCGCGCCGGCGATCGGCGTGGACGAGGACGTCGCCAACGCCAACAGCACCGGCTGCCTGGCCGCCCACCTGCTCGACGTGACAGGGGCGCGGACGGTCGCGATCGAGGTGGAGCAGGGCGACAGCCTCGGCCGCCCGGCCAGCGTGCTCGCCTCGGCCCGACGCGGGCCGGCGGGCATCACGACCCGGGTCGGCGGGTTGGCCGTGATCCGCGACGGCCCCTGAGACGACGGCCGGACCGTCCACGTGTTTGCGTGTTTGCGCGCCTGAGTGTCCGGGCGTCTGTGTGTCCGCGCGCCTGCGCGTCCGCTCGCCTGAGTGTCTGCGCGCCGCGAGCTGTACGGGGGCCGAGTCGTGTGGAGGGCTATGGGCCGCGAGCCGTGGGCCGCGAGCCGCGCGTGGGGGCCTGTGACCTGTGATCCGTGGCCCGTGCGGGGCCCATTCGCCGCGAGCCGCGATGCGTGCGTGAGGCCCGTGACGCGTGTTCCGCGCGCCTCCGTGTCCGCGCGCCGCGAGCTGTACGGGGGATACCGAGTCGTGTGAGGGGTTGCGTTCCGTGATCCGTGGGCCACGAGCCGTGGGTGGGGGCCTGTGACCTGTGATCCGTGGCCCGTGCGGGGCCCTCGCCGCGACCCGCGAGCCGCGCGTGGGGGCTGTGACCTGCGGCCCGTGTGTGGGGCCGGGGGCGTCCGTCGCGATCACGCGGGGGGCCGGGGAGTCGGGGAGTGGGTGGGGCCTGCGCGAGTGGGGCGCTTCCCGTGGCGCGTCAGGCCGGCCGTGGGGAAAAACAGACGACCCGCGAGTCGTCTCCCGGTGCGCCGGATGGCGCATCGGGGCCGGTCGGACGTACCGGCGACTCGCGGGTCGGGTGACTGCTTGGGATTGGCCAGCCGCACACAACTGATGTGCGCACGCCCGGCGTTACGCGGCCTCGTTGTCCTCCGCGCTCCGCGCTGCGGAGCCGGGGGAGCGGGCGAGATGCGACGTCGGGCGACTAGCCCGCAGTCACCTCACGCGTCCGGATTTCGTACATCGGCCGAACCACCTCCCTTCTCGTGTACCTCAACACTAGGAACCGCTCGCAGCACTCACAACCGAATTTCCGGCAGGCAACGATTTAGCCGAAGGTGGTGTGGTCCGCGTCACGTTCGAGTTGAATAACTCGGCGAGCGGCTGTCGCGCGGCATCGACCGCCACGCCCGCCACCCGCGCCCACCGTTCGGACCATTCGGCACACTTCGGCACTTCGGCCCACGCAGCCCACGCAGCCCACGTCCCGCACGTTCAGCACGCCCAGCAGGGGGTGACCGGTGACCGCTTCGCCACGCTCCGAGCCCGCCCGTTCCTCGGGTTCGCCATCCGCTTCCGACGCCGACGATCCCCCCGGCGGCCCCGTGCCCGGCCCACCCGACGCCCCGGGTGCCGAGGGCCCCGACCGCCCGGCCGACCGCGACGACTCCGACCTGCTCGCCGCGCTGCTGGACGGCATGGACGCCGCCCTGTGCGCCTTCGACGCCGACGGCACCGTCACCCACTGGAACCGCGAGGCCGAGCGGGTGCTCGGCTGGTCGGCCGACGAGGCCGTCGGCCGGCGCGGCCTGGCCGGCTGGGCGGTGCGGGCGGCCGACGCCGAGGAGGTGGAGACGCTGCTCCTGGGCGCCATGCACGCGCGCGGGCGCCAGGTGCACGAGTTCGCGCTGCTGACCAAGGCCGGCGGCCGGGTGCTGGTGCGCACCCAGTCCGCCGCCGTACCGGGCGCGGACGGCAAGGCCGCCGGCGTGTACTGCGCCTTCAGCGAGGTTCACACCCAGATCGACCTGGAACGCTCCATCGCGCTCAGCGAGGCCCTCTTCGAGGACGCCTCCTGGGGCGTCGTCCTCGTCGACGCCGACCTGCGCCCCGCCGTCGTCAACGGCCACGCCGCACGCTCGCTGGGCACCAGCCGCGCGGCGCTCCTCGGCCGCCCGCTGGGCGAACTCCTCGACCAGGGCGTGGAGGAGGTGGAAAGCGCCTTCCAACACGTACTCGCCGAGGGGGCGCCGCCCGAGCCGGCCGAGATCTGGGTGACCGTGCGCGGCGAGGCCGCCGACGTCGGACAGCCGCCCCCGCGCCGCTGCTGGCGCAGCGGCTTCTTACGGCTGGCCTCGCCGCTGACCGAGGAGGCCGTTCCGCTGGGCGTGGCCTGGATCTTCCGCGACGTGACGGAGGCCAAGCGGGCCGAGCAGGAGGGGGCCCGCACCCGCTTCCGCAGCAACCAGCTGCACCGCGCCGCGCGGGCCGCCGCCGAGTGCGAGGACCCGTTCGAGGCGGCCACCGTCTACCTGGACTTCGCCCTCGCCGGCTTCGCCGACCACGCCCTGATCGACCTCGTCCGCGAGCCCGCCGCCGACCGGCCGGGCGACCCGTCGCCACACCGCCCGGACGAGCCCCCGCCAGACCAGCCGGACCAGCCCCCGCCGGGCCGGTCCGACCGGTCGGGCGAGCCGTCGGCGCTGGCCGACCGGCCGCCGATCGTGCTCGTACGCGCCGTCGCCGCCCCCGAGGGAGCCGCCTTCGGTATCGGACCCTCCGCGCCCCCGGGCACCACCGACGGCATCCCGGTGGCGTACGGCGCCGGCCACCCCGCGCTCCAGGCCGCCGACCGTGGCGGCTCCGTGCGCGCCAGCGCGAGCCGCGTCGACGAGGAGGGCGGTACGCAGTGGGCGGCGGCCCGCAGGTGGCCCAGCGGCACCGTGCACGGCCTGTGCGCCGTGCTCCGCAGCCGGGGGCGCACGCTCGGCGTGGCCACCTTCCTGCGCGGGGCCAGCCGCCGCGCCTTCGACCGCGCGGACGCCGCGTACGCGGAGGACGTCGCGGTCCGCGTGGCGGCGGCCATCGACCTGACCCAACGCCTGCGGTAGCGGGGCGACGGGAGCGCCGTGCGTGGCGGGGGGCCCGTGCGGTGGTGGCCCGTGTGGTGGGTGTCCGTGTGGTGGTGGCCCGTGGTCGGGTGGTGGCTCGCGTGGCGGGGGTGGCCCCGTGCGCCGGCGTGGCTCGTACCGGGGGGCGCTCGTACGTCGGGGGTGCCGCGTGTGCCGGCGTGGGCCGTACGTCGAGGGTGCCGCGCGTACCGGCGCGGCTCGTACGTCGAGGGTGCCGCGTGTGCCGGCGTGGGCCGTACGTCCGGGTTCGCGTGTCGGGGTGGCGCGTACGGCGGGTGCGGGCCCGTGCGCCGGGCGGGCCGTGACCCGGGGCGCCCGGGGTGTGGGGGCGCCCCGTCGCCCGGGGCCGTCGCCCCGGGCGACGCGCGCGGCTCAGTGCCGGTAGAAGATCCGGTCGCGGTACTCGGTCATCACGCGCCCGTTCCACTCGTGGCCGCCGTCCACGTTGCCCGAGCGCAGCAGCGGCGGCTCGATGCCGCGCGCGACCAGCGCGCCGGCCGCCGCGGCCATCACCGCCTGCATGATGGCGCTGGTCACCACGGTGGACGCGGGCGCGAACGGCGCCTCGACGCCCTCCGCGGTCAACTCGGCGTCCCCGACCGCGATCTTGCTGTCCAACACGAGGTCGCAGTGGTCCTTGAGGAAGGTGCCCGAGGAGTGCCGCGACTTCGTCCGCTCCGTGTACGCCACGGACGTCACACCGATCACCTTCAGGCCCAGCGCGCGGGCGTTGACCGCCATCTCCACCGGCAGCGAGTTCCGCCCGGACAGCGAGATGACCACGAGCAGGTCGCCGGCCACCACCGGGCTGGTGTCCAGCACCACGCCGGCCAGCCCGTCCACCCGCTCCAGCGCGCTGCCCAGCGTGGCCGGCCGGATGTCCACCCCGATCACCCCCGGCACCTGGAGCAGGTTCACCAGCGCGAGCCCACCCGCGCGATAGACGACGTCCTGCGCGGGCAGCGAGGAGTGCCCCGCGCCGAAGGCGAAGATCCGCCCGCCCGCCGCCACGGTGTCCGCGATCATCGCGCCCGCTTCGGCGATGGGCCCCTTCTCCTCGTCCCGTACGGTGCGTAGCAGGGCGATAGCGGCGTCGAGGTATTGCTCGGCCAGTTCGGCGGGGACTGACCGCGTGCTCTCGCTCATCGACGAGGGGCCCTTTCCTTGGTTCTGCTTTCGTTATTCGGGTGTTTTCGCTCTGGAACGCCCATGGATGTGCGCGCTTTTTCGGCATCCGCTGGCGTGCCTGTGCCGTGCGTGGCGCGGATCACGTTGCGGTCTGGACCAGTGCGCTGTCAATACGTCGTACTCGGTCGAACACGGGTCGATCACGCGCGCGAGTCCCGGTTGTCTGTGGGATGAGTCAGAATTGAGTCCAGGGCCACCGCACGACACATCGAGGGGCACGCACATGTCCGGACTGATCGACACGACGGAGATGTATCTCCGCACCATCCTGGAGCTCGAGGAAGAAGGCGTGGTCCCGATGCGCGCCCGGATCGCGGAGCGGCTCGACCAGAGCGGCCCCACGGTGAGCCAGACGGTGGCGCGAATGGAGCGTGACGGGCTGGTGACCGTCGCCGGTGACCGTCACCTGGAGCTGACCGACGAGGGGCGTCGCCTGGCGACGCGCGTCATGCGTAAGCACCGGCTCGCCGAGTGCCTGCTCGTCGACGTCATCGGCCTGGAGTGGGAGCAGGTGCACGCCGAGGCCTGCCGCTGGGAGCACGTCATGAGCGAGGCGGTGGAGCGTCGCGTGCTGGAGCTGCTGCGGCACCCCACCGAGTCGCCGTACGGCAACCCCATCCCCGGCCTGGAAGAGCTGGGCGAGACGGCCGAGGCCGATCCGTTCCTGGACTCCGGCATGGTGAGCCTGCTGGAGCTGGAGCCGGGCACGGAGGGCAAGACCGTCGTGGTCCGCCGCATCGGCGAGCCCATCCAGACGGACGCCCAGCTCATGTACACGCTGCGGCGGGCCGGAGTGCAGCCCGGCGCCGTGGTCAGCGTGACCGAGTCGGCCGGGGGCGTCCTGGTCGGCAGCAGCGGCGAGGCGGCGGAGCTGGAGTCGGCCATCGCCTCGCACGTGTTCGTGGCCAAGCGCTAGCACCGCGTCGCGGACCCACATGGCGCCGGCCCCCTCGCGGGGACCGGCGCCATCTCCGTGTGCCACGCCGGTACGCCGTGTCCGTACGCCTCGCCCGTACGCCGCCTCCGGGGGTCGCCGCGGAGGCCGGCGCGGGCGGGGAGTGGTGCGGGCGGGGGCGCGGTGCGCGGAACCCGCGCCGGAGCCGCCCCGGGTGCTGCCGGCCTTCGAGCACGCCGCTCACCTGCGGCAACGCGGTTTTTCCGGAGCGGAGTTGACGGAAACCGCACGTTCGGGCGCGCAGCGTGCGACGCTGTCGCTGACGCATATGCGCGGAGTTGCGTTGAGAACCGGGGATGTGGGGCAAGCGGGCCTCGTCCCGGCGTCTCCGGGGCTGGAGAGGGGGGCCGATGGGCCCGTCAAGGTCGTGGGGAGCGCGCCCGCCTGCCGTGGGTCGCGCGAGGTGTCACGCGCGGCGCGGTGCGCGGCACACGCGGCGCCCCGGGCACGCGCGGTGCGGCCGGCAGCACAAGGGCCCCGGCGGCCGTGGCCGCCGGGGCCCCGCCTCCCCGCTCCCCTGTGGCGACCCGGAGCCCCGAGCTCTCAAGGTCGACCGCGGCGGACTCCCTTCCCCGAGCAGTCCGCCCCCGTGTAGCTGTCTCCCCGTGGGGGCGGCGAACAATCCCCGAGCGCGGTCACTCGAACGAGGGGTGTTCGCGCCGATAGCTGCTTGTTCGAATGCAGGTTCGATACGGTGGGGCTGCTCTAGGGAGGGATGGAGGTGCCAGGACACATGGTGCGGCGCACGGACGTGACCGGAGCCGGGGGCGTGCGGCTCGCCGCGTGGGAGTACGCCGATCCGCCCAAGGCGGAGAGCGGCCGAGCCGGCGACCAGGTCCCCGGCGTGTTGTTACTGCACGGGCTGATGGGCCGTGGCGCGCACTGGGCGGAGACCGCCCGCTGGCTCTCCACCCGGTATCGGGCCGTCGCGCTCGACCAGCGTGGCCACGGCCGCAGCGACAAGCCGTCCGACGGCCCGTTCACGCGCGAGGCGTACGTGGCGGACGCCGAGGCCGCCGTCGAGCAGCTCGGCCTCGGCCCGGTCACCCTGATCGGGCACTCCATGGGCGCCCTGACCGCCTGGCAGCTCGCGGCCCGCCGACCCGACCTGGTGCGCGCCCTGGTCATCTGCGACATGCGGGCCTCGGCCCTGGGCGCCGCCTCGCAGCACGAGTGGTCGGCGTGGTTCAAGTCCTGGCCGGTGCCCTTCGCCACGCTGGCCGACGTGCGCACGTGGTTCGGCGAGGGCGACCCGTGGCTGGAGCGCCCCCGGCCGGCGCGGGGCGAGTTCTTCGCCGAGATCATGTCCGAGCGCGCCGACGGCTGGCGCCCGGTCTTCTCCCGCCGCCAGATGTTGCTGGCCCGGGAGACCTGGGTGCACGACGCGCACTGGGAGGAGCTCGCGCTCGTCCAGTGCCCGACCCTGGTCGTGCGCGGCCTGGACGGCGAGTTGGGCCGCGCGGAGGCCCAGGAGATGGTGCGCGTGCTGCCGCGCGGCACCTACGCGGAGGTGTCGGACGCCGGCCACTTCGTCCACTACGACCAACCGGAGGGCTGGCGGCGCGTTGTCGAACCGTTTCTGGAGACGGTCCTCCCCGCCTGAGCGCGCCGGCCACGGCGGGCCCCCGGCCTCGGCCGCGAGCGACCGCCGTGCCCGGCGCGGGCCAACGGGCCCGCGACGCGCGGGAAGCGGCCTCGTGTGGCTCATCTCATCGCGGCGGGGGCGGGCGGGCGCTTGCCAGGGGGAAACCCGTTGTCGATCATCGAGCGCATGTATCGCGAGCGCCCGTCCAAGGTCTGGACCCTGATCTGCGTCACCCTCTACGTCGTCGGCGTCGCCTGGATGGCCGTGGACGCGCTGCCGGCGGACCTGGGGCCGTGGCTCGCGGTCTCCGCGCTGTTCCTGCTCCTGCTCTTCGCGTTCACCAGCGTCCCGATCTCTAAGTACGTCTACAACCGCATCGACCTCGACCACACCACCCTGCGGGTCGGCCGCGAACGGTTCGCGCTCACCGACCTCGACCCCGCCTCGGCCGCCGCCGCGCTGGACCTCACCCGCCAGCCGCCGGGCCGCCCCTTCGCGGCCCACCCGGCCATGACGCCGGGTCAGCGCCCGCCGCGCCTGGTCGGCGGCGGCTGGGCCGTGCCGATGGGCATGGACAGCGTCATCGTCACCACCCGCCAGGGCGAGGCCCTGACCATCCCCAGCCGCGCCCCGCAGGCGTTTCTCACAGCCCTGGTCGGCGCACTCGCTCCCCACCAGCGGGCATAGCGCCGCCCTCGGACACAGCGCCGCCCTCTGGACACAGCCTCGCCCCGGGCCCAGCCCTGCCCTCGGACACAGCCCCGCCCCGGGCCCAGCCCCGCCTCGGGCCCAGCCCCGCCCCGGGCCCAGCCCCGCCCCGAGCCCAGCCCCGCCCCGGGCCCAGCCTCGCCAGGGCGCGTGTCCCCCGCCGGCGGGCCGTGGCCGCCTCGGCCCGGACGCGACTCCGTCCGTCGGGCGCACCCCCGCTCTGGTGGCCACGTGACGGTCGGCGCCCGCCCGGCGCCCTCGTCGGAATTCCCCCACCGCGCGAGCGGTCGAGCCCTCCGCCTGTTCCGGTCTCGTGAACTCCCGGCGGGCCAGGACCGGGTGTCCCTATTTCAGCTCGGTCCACGGGCGCGATTGTCGCCAGCGGCGATGCCGGGAATGACAATTGCGCCCGGCGCCCTTTCCGGCGATGGTTGTTCCAGCGAGCTGATCGGCACATCCCCCGATTCGATCGGCTCGCCACCTCCACTCCGGGACCGTCCAGCGCGATCGCGTCCCGCGGTATCCGCCCCATCAGGCCACGAGCGGCCTGCGGATACCGCGCGCTGGATTCCTGCCGGAGTGGACACGGGGGCAGCCGTGATTCCCGCCAAAGAACGCACGGCTGCCCCCCTCACGAGTCGGGAAACGACAAAGGCGGCAGTGGCGAACGCTCCTGCCGGGTGAACAACCGTGGGCGCGGCCCTCACCCCCGCGGTAGCGCGGACTTCGTGGTCCGCGCCGGCGGAGCGTCCTCGGCGCGGACCGAGGAGAACAGTTCGCCACGGGCCAATGGGCCCCGGTACCACGAGATCTCCCGAGCTGCCTGGGCGAAGTGCGCGCACATCCGGGAAAGCGCGCGCGTACCCGGGAAAGAATGACAGCGACGCCGGAGAACGTGTTCTCCGGCGTCGCCTGACGCTCCGGAATGCGCCGCATCGGGCCCCCGCCGTGGTCATTCTCCCGACCTGGCCGCTCCCTCTCGCCTCCTCCACCCCCATCGCCGATGCGCTCTGAATCGCCGGTGCGCTCTGATCGCCGGTTCGCCCGGCGCGCGGTCGCGGGGACCGTGGTCGCGGTGCGTCAGCGCGTCCCCCGACCGCGTGGCCGGCCGCCCGGGCGGCCGGCGGCCGGCGGCTCGGGTGGTGGCGGCCCGGGGGGTGGTGCGGGCTGGCGCACGCGCCGCTCCGTGGCCCGGCGGACGAGGATCGCGTGCAGGTCACGCGCCGCCCTGGGCAGGTCCGCGCCCCGACGCTGGATCAGCACCCGGACCTCGGTCGTGTCGCCCGCCAACGGTCGGCACGTGATCCGCCCGCTACGTTCCAGCGGGTCGCCGACCACGCTGTAGTCGGGCAGTACGGTCACGCCCAGCCCCTCGGCCACCATCAGCTTGCCCATCTCGGGGCCGTCGGTCGCGTACGAGGGGGAGGGGTCGCGGCCGGCGAGGAGCCTGCGCACGTAGCCGTGCATGGCGTAACCGGCCCGCATCACGATCAGCGGGTGGGCCAGCAGGTCGGCGACGGTGACCGCCCCCCGCGCGGCCAACGGGCTGTCGCCCCGCACGCAGACCACCGGGCGCCCGCGCAACAGCTCCGTGGTGTGCGGACCCGACGGGGGCTGTTCACCGTGCAGGTAGCTGACCAGCCCGAGGTCGAACCCGCCCTCCGAGAGGTGCTGTTGAATCGCGTCCTGCTGGCCCGCGACCACGTCCACCCGGGTCAGCGGATGGGCGGCCCGCAGCTCCCGGATGGCCGGCATCAGCAGCGAGAACGTGGCCGCGCTGACCGTACCCAGCCGCACCGGTCGGTCGGCGCCCTGCCGGTCCCGGGCCGCCCGCCGCAACCGGTCGACCGCCGCCAGGACATCGGCGACGTGGGGCAGCAGTTCCCGCCCGCCGTCACTGATCCGCGTGCCGGAACGTCGACGGTCCAGCAGTTCCACCCCGAGTTCCCGTTCCAGGTTGCGCAGGGTTTCGCCCAGCGCGGGTTGGGAGAGGTGCAGTTCGTCCGCCGCGCGACGTAATGACCCCAGCCGGGTCACCGCTGCCAGGTACTCCAACTGTTCCACGCGCATGGCGAACTCCTTCCGGTCCGTATCCTAAGCAGACGTATTTCCCGGGGAGTGAATGATGAAAGGGAATCCCTATCGCCGCGATGCTGACACGCGTGGTGGAGTCAATTGCGCGGTGAGCTGTGTCACTTGCCGGGCGTGAGTGAGGTGGTCGTGGCCCGGTTCGTCGCGCTGCTTACTATGGTGAGAGCGGATGTAGGGAGGGTGGATGCACAGCATGGGAGTATCCGAATTGACGTCCGGGCGCCGCGAGGGCGAGGACATGCTCGCCAGGGTCGCGAGCCTGACCCGGCGCGAATGCGAAGTGCTGTTGAGGCTCTCGGAAGGGCTGCCGGCCGCGCATATGGCTCACGAGCTGTGTATATCGGAGCGGACGGTGCGCGCGCACGTGGCGAACATCGTGCGGAAACTCGGCGTGGAATCCAGGTTGCAGGCCGCCCTGATCGGATATCGATACCGTTCCGACCTGTTGCCGTAAACGGCAATGCCTCCCGTGACAATTGTGCGCACGCCGAGGCCGGGGGACTATTTCCCCGCTGGGCCGGTCAGCCCTCCGTCTGATCGGCCCAGCGCCCCCACGTTCCCGGCCGGTTGGTTGGGCGGCTCCCGACCGGCGGAGCGTGCGGGCGGCGGGGCCGGCGGTTACGCCTCTGGCCGCCGACCCCGCCCCAGGACGACCCCGCCCCAGGACGGCACCACCCCAGGAGACAGCACTGCCCCGGGCGGCGACGGTCCGGCGGCGGCCGGCCCGTCACCGCTACGACCGTGGCGCCCCGGACGGTGACGGTCCGTTCGGTGACGAGTGGTCCGGGGCCGGGCCGTTCGGGGTCGAAGGAGAGGCCGGTGCGGGGGCGGCGGGGGTGTCCTCGGCGCTCTGCTCGCGGAGTTCGGTGGCCATCGCGTCGGTGCGTTCGCGCAGCGCGCGCACCCGCTCCACCGTCCTCGCGTCCAGCGCGGCGGGGTCGGCCGGGATCACCGGGACGCCGGCCGCCTGGGCCGTGACCATCAGACTGTGGGCGACATCGACCTGATGGGCCAGCAGCGCCGTCGTGAAGAGGTTGGCGCGCAGCGACCTCTCCCGACCCAGCGCCCCGCGATACGTCACCTCGCAGGCGACGTCGACACCGTCGAGCCGCTGGTCGGCGGCCTGCTCCAGAGCCGCCAGGACCACCGTGGCCAGGCCCTCGACCACCTTGGTCACCGCCCACCTGCGCCCGGGCAGCGGCGGCAGGACCTCCCGGATCCGGTCCACCTCCGCGTCGAGCCCCTCGGTCGTCATGGAGCTGAACGCGTTGTGCAGCCGCAGCCCCGTGACCTTCTTCCAGGGGATGTCCTCGCCGTCGAAGCCCACGGACTCGGGCCCGAACCGCAGCGCCCCCAGGCCGTCCAGGCCGCCCAGCGCCCTGGCCGTGACGGCGGGCACGCGGGGGTGCTGGCAGATGAGCGCCCCCAACGAGAACTCCCACTCCCGCTCGGCGGGCGCCGGCGGCGCGGGCAGCGCGCCCAGCACGCCGAGCACCCACTCACCGGAGGCGTTGGCTCCGGTCCGGCGGGCGTCGCCGCCCCGACTGACGACCTCCCGGCCGACGTTCGCCGCCGCCGAGGTCACCGCCTCGCCGACACCTCGTATGCGATCCCGTACCCCCACGCGGACCTCCCGGTCGTTCTCCTGGGGACCGTGTACGCGGGGGTCCCCGATCCCGCGTCTCTATACCACGCGCCCCACGCGCCCACGGTTTCCCTCGCGGCTCACCAGGGCCGGCGGCCGTCCCCGGTGCGGAGCCCGTACGCGGAGCCCGTACGCGAAGGCGGGGCCCGCGCCGACGCGCGGGCCCCGCCTGTCACCCCGCTCCGACTACCCCTTGCTGACGGCCGTCAGGATCTCCGGGAGGCGGGCCACCGTCTGGGGGGCGGCGACGCGGAGGCCGACGCGGGCCACGACGTACGCGTAGCCGGCGCCGACCGGCAGGACGAGCCACAGCAGGCCGTGGTGGCCGGCGACGTGGAGCCAGATGGTCAGGCCCACGACGGGGGAGCACAGCGCGCCGCCCACCAGCATGCCGCTCAGGATGGAGATCCACGCCAGACCGGCCTGGCCGGGGACGACGTTCTTGTGGCCGCTGTCCTGCGGGATGGAGTACGGGTAGCGGGCGCTGGCCACCGCGCCGGTGGCCAGCAGCGCGCCGAGCAGGGCCAGCGAGAGGCCGAGGGTCTCCGGCAGGGCGGCCCAGTCGTCCAGCAGCGCCGCCGAACCCAGCACCACCAGCGCCACGTACGGCAGGGTGACCAGGGTCAGGGCCAGGGCCCGGCCGCGTAGTTCGAGATAGGCGTCGCGCGGGGTGCCGATGGTCTGGGCGACCATCCAGAACGCCGACGAGTCCTGCCCGAACTGGTTGTACATCTGGAGGCCGAGCAGCCCGGCCGACCAGCACGCCGAGTACACGCTGCCACCGCCCTGCACGGCCAGCACCACCGGCAGCAGCAGCCCGATACCCAGCGCGGTGGCCCAACTCGCCTTGGTCTTCGGGTCGCGCCAGGCGTACCGCAGCGTCCGCAGCATGACGGTGCCGGTGCGGCCGGCCGGCAGCAGCCGGGCCAGGCCGTGCGCGTCGGAGCGGCCCGCGCTCTTCTCGGCGACCTGAAGGGTCGAGGAGTCGGGTGCCGTCATGAGCGCGGTCAGGGCGCGCTGCCAGAACCACAGGAGGCCCACCAGGGCGACGCCGGTGAGCGCGAGTTGCGCCACGGCCGTCCCGTACGCCCCGTCGCCGGCCGATCCCACCGCGTCCACCGCCGCCGCCGGCGGCACCCAGCGCACCACGTCGGCCAGCGGCTCCAGGGACTCCAGCCCGCCCTCCTGGGAGAGCTTCTGGGTGCCGAGGTTGACGGCCTGCGCGCCCACCGCGATGAACAGGCCGCTCAACAGGGCCAGATCGCGGCCCTTGCGGCTGGTCAGCAGCCGGATGTTGGCGGTGGCCACCAGCCGGGCCAGCGCCACGCACACCAGCATCGTCAGCGCCACGGCCAGTACGGCCACCACGGCCGCCGCGCCACCGTGCGCGACGGCCACCACCGAACCGACCGCGAGCGCGAGGGTGAACAACGGGCCGATGCCCACCAGCGAGGACGCCAGCAGCGCCACGACCAGGGCGGAAGGCCGCAGCGGCAGCATCACCAGCCGCGTGGCGTCCAGCGTCTCGTCGCCGCCGGGGAAGAGCAGCGGCATCACGGCCCAGCCCAGCGCGAGCACCGCGGTGAGCAGGACGACCAGGGACGTGGCGTGCTCGTTGCCGCGCAGCGCGATCAGGCCGAGGAGTTGGAGGGCCGCGACGAGACCGACGAGGACGACCGAGGCGATGTACGCGGTCCGCCGCCGGCTCGACTGCCGCAGCCCGTTGCGTAGCAGCGCGAGCTTGAGCGCGACGAAGACCGGGACCAGCACGCCGACCGAGGCCGTCGCGGGGGCGGTGGTCCCGCCGCCGGCGGATTGCGCGAGCGGGGCCGCCGGCGCCGCCTGGGCCACCGCCGAACCGCCGTGGGACGAAGCGGGGTCGGCGGGTCGGTGCGGGGGCGGGACGCTCATCGGGCACCGCCCAGCCAGTCCAGGTCGTGCCCGTGCGCCCGGTCGCCCGCGCCCACCAGCTCCAGGAACGCGTCCTGGAGCGAGGCCGCGTCGCCGCGTACCTCGGCGAGCGGGCCGTGGGCGCGGATGCTGGCGCCGGCCATCACCGCGACCCAGTCGCACAGCGACTCCACCAGCTCCATCACGTGACTGGAGAAGACGACCGTGGCGCCCGAGGCGGTGTAGCGCTCCAGGACGCCCCGGATGGTCTGGGCGGAGACGGGGTCCACGCCCTCGAACGGCTCGTCCAGGAACAGCACCTCGGGGTTGTGCAGCAGCGCCGCCGCGAGCCCGATCTTCTTGCGCATGCCCGTCGAGTAGTCGACCACCAGCTTGTGTTGCGCGCCGGCCAGGTCGAGCACGTCCAGGAGCTGGGTGGCGCGCTGGTCGACCTCGTCACCGTCCAGACCGCGCAGCCGCCCGGTGTACGCCAGGAGCTCGCGCCCCGACAGCCGCTCGAACAGCCGCAGCCCCTCGGGCAGCACCCCGATCCGGGCCTTGACGGCCACCGGGTCCCGCCACACGTCGTGCCCGGCGATCTCCACCCGCCCCAGGTCGGGCCGGAGCAACCCGGTGATCATCGACAGGGTGGTGGTCTTGCCGGCACCGTTCGGGCCGACGAGGCCGACGAACTGGCCGGCGGGCAGGTCGAGATCGATACCGGCGACCGCCACCTGCTCCCCGAACCGCTTCCACAGCCCCGAGACGCGCACCGCGGGGGGCCGCGTGTCCGCGCCGCCCGACGCGGGCCCCGCCGAGGCCCGGGCCTGTGCCCCGGCCCCGACCTCCGGCGCGGTCCGCCGGTCCGCCGGTTCCGCCTCCGAGCTGGTGTGCGCTGCCTCCGATGCCACCGAATCGCCTTCCGCCGACGCCCGGAGGTCCGTGTCGCCCCCGTGCGCCGTCCACCCTACGGCGGCCCGCCCGGAGCCGGCCTTCGCGACCGTTCCCGCAGGTCACACGGCGGTTACGCGGGGGTGTCGGAGGGCGCGGGCGCGAAGCCGGCCGCGTGCTCGGTGGCCCACTGGGCGAAGGTGCGCGCCGGCCGGCCGGTGACCCGCGCGACGGTGTCGGTGACCGTACGTCCCACCAGCGGGGTGTCGCCGTACGCCGCGACGATGAAGTCGATGACCTCCTGCGGCTGGCCCGCCGCCCGCCACCGCTCGACGGCCTCCTCCCGGCTCAGCTCGACCAGCCGGACGGCCCGGCCGCGGGCGGCGGCGAGGGCGGCCACCTTGTCGCCGACGGTCAGCACCTCGGGGCCGGTGATCACGTACTCCCGGCCGCCGTGCCCCTCCTCGGTGAGCGCGACCGCCGCCACGGCGCCGATGTCGCGCTCGTGGACCATGGCGCTGAGCCGGTCCACGTACGGCTCGCGCACCTCGTCCGAGGCCACGATCCCCGGCGCCCACTCCAGGGCGTTGGCCATGAACTCGACCGGCATGAGCACCGTCCAGTCCAGCCCGTCGGCGGCGCGCACCGCGTCCTCCAGCGGCGAGGGCCCGCCGCCGTGCAGCACGCTGATCCGGCGCACACCGGCCGCCCGCGCCAGCTCCACGATCCGTGGCCCGGTCTCCAGCGGGGCGAACAGCGCCCCGCCGAAGGTGATCAGGTGCAGTCCGCTCACCCCCACCAGGGCCGGGGCCAGGCTGTCGGGATCGGTGAGGTCGCCCCGTACGACCTCGACGCCGGCGGGGAGGGCGGCGCCGGCCGGGTCACGGGTGAGGGCGCGCACCGCGTGGCCCCGGGCGAGCAGTTCGGCGACGACCTGCCGGCCGACGGTTCCGGTGGCACCGGTGACAAGGATCTTCCGCGTCTGTGTCATGCCCCGACCCTAGGAAGCCTCGCGGACAGGTCGTGTCCGCGAGTGCCCGGGGCCGGGGGAATCCGCGCGCACCAGCCCTGGCCGCGCTCCCCGGCGCCGCGTTGGCTCCCGCCCAGCCGCGCACCGGGTCCCGAGGTGGCTCCCGCCCAGCCGCGCACCCGGGTCCCGTCGTGGACCCGCGCACCGGGGCCGGCGCACCACGGGGCCGGGCGGCGGGGCTGGGCAGCGGAACCGGATGTCGCGCAGGATGTTCGCGCGCGGGGCGACGGGGCGCGGCCCCGGCCGGCCGGCGCCACCACCCCGTACCCCCGTACCCCCGTATTCCCGAACTCCCGAGGAGACCGCGCGATGTGGCCCAGCGTCATCGCGGTGGCCGGCACGCTGCTCGGCGGCGCGCTCACCGGACTGCTCCAACTCCGACTCGACCGTGGCGCGCGTCGGGCGGCCCGCGCCGAGCGGCGGGAGGAGGCGTTGCGCACCGCGCTCGCCGAACTGGTCGCGGCGCTCGGGGACCACCGGCGGGCCCTGCGTCACCGGGTGGCCCTGCGGCTGGACGGCGCGGACCCGGTGGCCGTCGACGCCGCCCGCACCGCCTCGCACGCCACCCGCTCGGCCGTGACCGGCCCCCTGGTCACCGTCGCCGTCCTCGAACCCGCCCTCGCCGCCCCGGCCCGCTCGGCCGCCCTCGCCGCCTTCGACCTGCGCGAGGCCACCGACCACGCGGACCTGTCGGCCCGTCGCGAGACGGCCATCGCCGCCACCGACGCCCTGATCGCCGCCGCCGGCCGGGCGTTGGCCTGAGCGGCCCGCGCCGCGCGCGTGGCCGGGGCGGCGCGTGGGCCCGGGGCGGCGTGCGTGGCGCGGGGGCGGGACGGGCGGACGCGCGGGGGCGGGCCGGGGGCTGATGTGCGTACATCAGTCGAAGAGTGGCGGTATCACGCGGCGAAGCCGGTACGGGCATGGTGTCGCGCTCTGGTCCACACCATTCTGGGGGCGCACGCTCTCGTCCAGCTCTCCGGAAGGTGGAACGTCATGCGGAAAACGGGAATCGCGACGGCCCTGGCCGCGCTGACCATGGCGCTGTGCGCGGCCGGGACCCAGCCGGCGGCCGTGGCCCAGGACCACGGGGTCGGCGGCACCAGGGTCCTGTACAAGATCGCGAACGTGCACAGCGGCCTGTGCGTCGTGGTGCGGGGCCCGGCGAACGAGAACCCCGTCGTCGTCTCCGACTGCGGCCCGTGGAACGACCAGAAGTGGGAGTACAACGGAGGCCCTGACGGCATCTACTGGGTGAACGCCAACAGCGGCAGGTGTCTGACCTCCAGAACCGGTCAGAACGCGCGGCAGTTCGACTGCGGGGTGTACGGCGACCAGCGCTGGGACCACCTCTCCAGCTCCACCGAACACGGCTTCCAGATACGGAACAGACACACCGGCCTGTGCCTGGTGGCCCGGGGCTTCGCCGACAACGAGCCCGTCGTCCAGACCCCCTGCGACCGGCGGTACGACGACCAGCTCTGGACACTGGTCGGCGCCTGACGGTCGCCGCCTGACGGTCGCCGGCCCGACCGCTGACCCGCCCGGGTCGGCGGGGCGTCGCGCCAGCCCCGTCGTAGCCGTATCCGTGGCCGCGCGGGGCGAGGGCGGACGCGACCGGGCGCCGCGTCCACCCGAGGCCCGGGGCTCGGCCTCGAAAGAAGAGGGCCCGGTGGGACACGGTGACCCCACCGTGCCCCACCGGGCCCTCGCGCGCCCTGACCCGCCGGGCCGTATGGGCCGCCGTCCGCCGACGGAGGTCCGGGCCCCTCTCCGCCGCGCCCACCGGCGGGCGCGGCGAGGGCGGTCAGCCGCGCCGGGCCACGCTGGCCTCGCGTCCGCACGCGTACGCCAGCGCGCTGGCGACCTCCTCCGCGTCGGGGAGCCAGCGGTTGGCGGACGTGGGGTGCCGGGCCCACAGGACCGGGCCCCGCGAGCCCACCCGGGAGGGCGGCGCCACCACGTAGTCCCCCTCGCCGCGCGGGACCAGGTCCAGCGCGGCGGGCGGCCAGCCGATGCGACGGACCAGGTCGAGCACCTTCGAGGCGCCGCCCGGCAGCACCCAGAACAGCATCCGGCGACCCGGCGTACAGGCGATGGGGCCCAGCGGCACACCCATCCGCTCCATGCGGGCCAGCGCCAGACAGCCCGCCGACTCGGACACCTCCAGGACGTCGAAGCTGCGCCCGGTGGGCAACAGGATCGACGCCTGCGGGGTCTTGCCCCACATGCGGCGCGCGGCCACCCCGCTGCCGCTGGCCGCGCCCGCCCAGTCCGCCCGCGCCGGGTGCGCACCGGGTGCGGCACAGTCGGCCCGCTGACACGAGCACCGTTCGCCCCCCTCGACCACCTGGAGCCAGGTGCCCGGGTGGACATCCCAATGACGCTCGTCCGCGTACCGCACGGCCGCGTCGAGCAGCGCTTCGCCATGCTGCGGGGGGATTTGCGCACTTGCTGTGACGTCCAAGGTCTTCTCCACGCCCTCTCAACTCCCCTTGTCACCAAGGGTTACGGCCAGGCCGAAGCCGGGGAGGGGAGCACCGCGACGGCACATGGGGCGCATGGGTGCATGGGCGGGGGCGCGTACGAGGACTCAGCCTGTGTGCGGGTAACCACCTTCCGTGACGGACACGCCATGGTCCCCTCCGGTCGTCACGCGTCGGGAGGGGCGCGGGGGTCCGTGGGCGTCGCGCGTGACCGAGGCGGGCACGTGTCGCATTTCCCGCCGCCGGCACGGGCAGCGATGGCGAGAGACCAGCGTTCACCGGGTGAACGCGCAGCAGTAACAGGGGGTACACCATGGCCGCTAGGCCACTCGTGGCGCGGCAGCCGAACGAACGGTTGCAGGCGCTCATCCAGGAAGCGGCTTGTTCCAACGCGGGGTTGGCGCGTCGCGTGAACATGTGCGGCGCCGAACACGGCCTCGACCTGCGCTACGACAAGACGTCCGTGGCCCGCTGGCTGCGGGGCCAGCAGCCGCGTGGGCGGGCCCCGGCGGTCATCGCCGAGGCGTTGGGGCGCAAGCTGGGGCGCACCGTCACCATCGACGAGATCGGCATGGCGGGCGGCAAGAACCTCGCCTCGGGGGTGGGTCTCCAGTTCTCGCCCACCGTGCTCGGCGCGATCGAGCAGGTCTGCGAGCTGTGGCGGAGCGACGTGGGGCGGCGTGACTTCCTCAGCGGCTCGACGGTCGCCGCCTCCGCGCTGGTCGAGCCCAGCCGGGACTGGCTGATCACCAGCGCCGACCCGCAGGTGGCGCGCACGGCGGGGGCCCGGGTCGGCAAGGCCGACGTGGCCGCGGTCCGCGCGACCACGGAGGCGCTCGTCGAGCTCGACCACCGCTACGGCAGCGGCCACGTGCGCCCGATCGTCGTCCACTATCTGAACAGCGTGGTCTCCGGGCTGCTGGCCGGCTCCTACCGCGAGTCGGTGGGCCGCGACCTGTTCGCCGCCGTCTCCCGGCTGACCGAACTCGCCGGCTACATGGCCGTCGACACCGGCCAACCCGGCCTCGCCCAGCGCTACTACATCCAGGCGCTGCGGCTGGCCCAGGCCGCCGGCGACCGTGGGTACGGCGGGTACGTGCTGGCCGCGAGCATGAGCCACCTGGCCGCCGCCCTGGGCAACCCGCGCGAGATCGCCCAGCTCGCGCGGGCCGCGCAGGAGGGCGCCCGGGGGCAGATCACCCCACGGGTGCGGGCCATGTTCCACGCGGCCGAGGCGCGTGGACACGCGTTGCTCGGCGACACCGGGGCCTGCCAGACCTCGACCCGGCAGGCCCTGGCCGCGCTGGAACAGGCCGACGACGCCCCCGAGTCCGGCGACGACCCGCACTGGATCCGGCACTTCGACGGCGCCTACCTCGCCGACGAGCTGGCCCACTGCCACCGCGACCTGGGCCAGGGCGAGGCCGCCGGGCAGCGCGCGCGGGAGGCCGTGGACAGCCACCCCGACTCGCGGGCCCGCCGCCGCGCCATCGGCCTGCTGCTGCTGGCCGCCGCCCAGGTCCAACAGCGCGAGGTCGAGGAGGCGTGCCACACCGGGACGCGCGCCGTGGAACTGCTGGGCGCGCTGCGCTCCCACCGAGGAGTGGAGTACCTGGAGGACCTCCAGCAGCGGCTCGAACCCTTCCGCGACGAGCCCGTGGTGCGCGAGTTCGAGGCCCGGCTGGAGGTGGCGGCGGCGTAACCGACCGGCCGGCGCGGTGTGTTCTGGCCCACCACGGGCGCGACGGGGCGCGCGGGGGGCGCCCGTGGGCGTGCGGGACCTCGCGCGCGGTGGCCTGGGAGTCGGGGCCGGGGGAGGAGGAGAGCGGGCCCGTGCGGGGAGGGCGCGGTGTCGTACCGGGGGGTGAGGCGGGTACGGCGCCGCTGGCACGGGACCGGCGGGGGCTCGGCGGCGCGGCCCGCGGGCCCCCGCCGGGCCCCTTTCCGCGTGGGCGTTGTGCGGGACCTTGTGGCGTGCTGCGTGAGCTGTCGCGGCACGCCCCATCCGTACCGGTCCGCGCCCCCGACACGCCCCGGTGCGGCGGGCCCTGGGGCGTTGCCCGCGGCCCGCCGGGCGCGGCGACCCGGTAGCGTGACGGCGGTTCCGTACTTCCCGCATATCTCATAGGAGTCCCCGGTGACGCAGAGCGGACAGGGAAACGAGCCGCAGCCACCTGCGGCCCCGCCCGCGCACGAGGGCGTGGTCCTGCCCTCCGCTGGCCTGCGCCACGGAGGAGGGCAGGGCGCGCCCCAGGGCTGGCCCTCGCCCGACCAGGCGGCCCCGGCCGAGGGCCAGCCCTGGGGCGACCCGTGGGGCCCCGACACGCCGCGCCCGCCGCAGGGCCCGCCGCCCGCCGAGCCGGCCGGGACGCTGATGGCGCGGGAGCCGGCGCCGGGCCAGGCGCTGCCGCCCGCCGCGCCCGCCGGGTACGGCCAGACCACCGGGCCCGACGCGGAGGCCACCCAGTTCATGCCGCCGGTCGGCGGGGCCATAGCGGGCGGCCCGCCGCCCGGCGCCGCGCTGCCCGGCCCGATGCCCGGCGGCCCGCCGCACGGTGGCGCGTTGCCGCTGCCCGCCGAGGGCGCCCCCGCCGGCGCGCCGCAGCCGCCGCCCGGCGGTTACGGGGTGCCCGCGCTGCCGCTGCCCGCCGAGGGCCAGCCCTTCCCCGCCGCCCCGCAGGGCTACGGCTACCCGCCGGCCCAGGGTCAGGGCTACGGCTACCCGCAGGCTCCGGCCCCGGGCTACGGCTACCCGCAGGCCGACCAGCCGGCCGGCTACCCGCAGCAGGGCTACGGCTACCCGGGCCAGCCCGACCAGCCGCAGGCCCCGCGGCCGAGCCCGTACGACCAGGCCCCCCTGCCCGGCCAGCCCCAGCCCGGCCAGCCAGGGCCGGGCCAGCCGCTGCCGGGCGGCCCCTACGCCGGTCAGCCGGACCACGCGGGCCAGTCGGGCCAGTCGGGCCAGCCCGGATCGTACGGAGGCCAGCAGGGGGCGTTCGGTCAGCTCCCCGGGCAGCCGGGACAGCCCGCGTCCTACGCCGGGGAGCCCGAGCGGTCCGCCGCCTACCCGGGCCAGCCCGGGCGGCCCGCCGCGTACCAGCCCGAGGCGCAGCCGCAGACCCAGATCCTGCGCGCGCAGCCGGCGGCGCCCCCGGCCGGGCAGGCGCACACGCAGATCCTGCGCCCGCAGCCGCCGGCCCCCGCCGCCGACCAGGGCCACACGCAGATCCTGCGCCCGCGGTCCGCCGCCCCCGGAGCGGGCGCGTCGGCCGGCGCCCGGCAGCCGCAGCCCGAGCTGCGGCAGCCGCCCGAGTCGCCGGCCGAGTCCACCACGATGCTGCGCCGACCGGTCTTCGGCGACAGCCCGACGCGGCCCGGCGCCGCCGACGAGACGCAGGTGCTGCCGGGCCCGATCCCGGCGGCCGGCCCGCCGCCCCACCCGGGTGGCGCGCCCTACGGGGTACGGCCCGGAGCGCCCGGCGACCGGCAGCCGCCCGCGGAGTTCGACGGGCTCTTCCGGACCGAGGGGGCGGGCGAGGCGTCGGACTCGACGCAGCAGATGCCGCTCTTCGACCAGGGCCCGGGCCCGCAGCCCCCGCGGCAGGGCGCGTACCCGCCGCACGGCTCGTACGACCACGGCCCCGACCACGGTGGTCCCGGCGGCTACGACGGACAGGGCGGCGGACCCGGGGGCGACGGCGGGCGGCGGCGCTCGCGGCGCGGGGTGGTCATCGGCGCGGTGGTCGCGGCCTGCGCCGTGGCCGGGCTCGCGGCGGGCGCGGCGATGAGCATGGGCGACGACGACAAGAAGGACAAGGGCGACAAGAAGGTCGAGTCCGATAAGGAGGTCGTGGCCAGCGAGTCGGCGGCGCCCTCGGCCTCCCCCGCGCCCACCCCGGCCGCCGATCCGGCCGAGCCGCAGGTCAAGGCGCTGGACGCGCTGCTCAAGGACAGCGGCAACAGCCGCGCCACGGTGATCGCCTCGGTCAACAACATCCGCTCGTGCAAGGCGCTGCCCAAGGCGGCCACCGACCTGCGAGCGGCGGCGCAGCAGCGCAACGCCCTGGTCACCCGACTCAGCGAGCTCTCGGTGGACAAGATCCCCCAGCACGCGGAGCTCACCCAGGCGCTCACCAAGGCGTGGCGCTCCTCCGCGTCGGCGGACAACCACTACGCGGCCTGGGCCGACCAGGCGGGCAAGAAGAAGGGCTGCGACAAGGGCCGGGCCCGCTCCACCGGGCACACGCTCAACGGCAACCGGGCCAGCGACGCGGCCAGCGCGGCCAAGGAGCAGGCGGCGAAGCTGTGGAACCCCCTCGCGGTCAAGTACAAGCTGACGGAGCGCAAGGCGGCCCAGCTCTAGCCACATGAGACGCGCCCCGCCCCGCCCGTCACACGGGCCGGGCGGGGCGCGTCTCGCGTGGTGTCAGGCCGCCTTGCGGTTGACCAGCGTCCGGCCCACGTCCACGAAGCCCTGCCGCACCGCCACCAGCTTGCCGTCCCTGACGACCTGGTAGGTCACGTTGGCGTTGACGATCCGCGGGTAGTCGCGGATGGGCAGCAGGTCCTGGAAGCGCCAGCGTAGCTTGGGCGTCAGGCCGCCGGTGTCGACGCTGTGGCCGCGATCCAGCACGGTGCGCACCGAGTGCGCGCTGACCTTGTCCGGGTCGAGCGAGGTGAGGACGGACCTGAGCGCCGTGTACGCGATCCACGTGGTCTGCACGCCGGGGTCGGCGACGTCGATGCGGTTGTCGTCGAAGGCGTAGTCGTCGACGACCGTGTGCATCGGCTTCCAGCGCGGGTCGTCGGCCACCGGGTACCAGCCGGTGGCGTACGTGCCCTCCAGGGCGCTGTCGCGGCCTCCCGTGCTGTCCACCAGGGACTGGCGCACGCTGCCCAGGATCGAGGCGATCCGCACCTTCGAGCCCTCCTTCTGCACGCGGCGGAAGGAGTCGAAGAAGGTGTTCGTGCGCTTGCCGAGCGCCGCGGTCACGCACCCCGGGCCGTTGCCCGTCGTGTCGGCGACCGCGCCGTCGCTCACGCCGGTGCCGGTGCTCGGGGTGGCGCCGGTGCCCGCCCCGGACAGCGCCTGCTCGGCCTGGCGCGTGTAGTCGCTCGCGTCCTCCGGGGCGCGGATGTCGGCGGCCGGCCGGCGGTCGCCCTCGGCCAGGCCCGCGTCGAAGAGTTCGGGCAGTTCGTCACCGGCGATGGTGTCCGGACGCACCAGCGACACCGGCCCGCACACGCCGGCCAGCTGGCGCCCGTTGCCCGCCAGCAGCGCCGCCTGGCCGCCGTTGACCGGATAGGAGAAGGGGCTGCTGAACTCCTCCTCGGAGAGGCCGTAGCCCCCTATGTAGGGGATGCCGGCCGCTTCGAGCGGGGACATGAAGGAGCGCCCGTGTTGGCTGTAGGAGCCGACGACGGCCACGGCCCGTTCGTCGGCGGCGCGCCGGGCGCAATGCGCGGCGGCGATGGCGTCGTTGCGGTCGTTGCAGGTCAGGACACGCAGGGGGCGGCCGTGGATGCCGCCCTTGTCGTTCACCCAGCGGGCGTACGCCTGCGCCATGGCGGGCATGCCCGGCATGTTCGTCGCGTTGGTGTCGTCCGGGGCCCAGGTCATCACGGTGATGGGGTCGTCGCGGGAGCCGCTGGAGGACCCCGAGAGGATGCCGCAGCCACTGATCAGCAGCGTGCCGGCCGCCGCACACGCCGCCGCTCGTGCGGTATTGGAAGGACGGAGGAAGGGACGTCGCCGACCGTTCATGGGCACAGACCCTTGCGCGTCGCCCGGAACGGTTGAGAGTTGTCTGTCTAATGCGAGGTGTATTGAAGGTGAATTGCGGGGGTGTGAGGGGGGCTCCTTGTGCGGAACGTATGATCGATTGCTGTGCAAGGTTCGGAGAAGACTTCCCGTCGCGGTCGCCGCTCGACCACCATGGGCGCTATGCCGCTCACTGACATGCCGTGGTGGCGCTGGCGCAGCAACGTGCGCTCGGCGCTGCACATGCTCTCCGACCCCGGGTTTCAACGGGACTGCTGGCTCGCGGGCCAGGACGGGTACGGGGATGTGACCGACGCCGTGTACCGGCTGGTCGAGGACACCTGGCTGGACAACTGGTCGGCCGAGAAGTACGTCGGGACGATCTTCCGCGACGCGCGGGAGGCCGCGCTCGTGGACGTCGCCGTGCTGCGGGTGCTGCGCATCATGCACGAGGTCGGGGCGGACGCGCCCGTCTCCACGTACATGGGCCACCCCGGTTGGCCGGAGGCGGTGCGGGCCGCGCGCGAGGCCCACGCGCACCTGGCCGCGAGCGACGGGGAGGACCCGGACGTGCCGCCCCGCTCGCTGCACGCGCTGGCGGAGCTGACTCGCACGGCCTGAGAGGACGCGGGTCCTCAGGGAAGCCCGGGGCTGAAGGCGGCGACCACGCCCCCTGCCACCAGGTCCGGGGCGACAGCCAGTTTCAGGGTCGTTACCGGCACCGCCAGCGGTAGTGGTGGCGACATGCTCGGGGCCGTCCGCTTCGGGTTCCTGGGGTCGTGGGTCACCTCAGACCTTCCGGTGTGGAGCGCGCTCGTGAACGTGCGCTTGTTGCCCTCTCCGTCGATGAACCGGTACTCCGATCTCCCGGGCGGTGTGTGCGCGGAGAGCGCCTCGACCCTCACGCCTCTCCGTCGCGGCACGACCTTGTCGCGCAGGTGCTTCACCGACGGGAAAGTGCCCACCGCGCCCAGGGTGAGGGGGAAGAGGCCGAGGACCGCGCCGATGACGAGCACGGACGAACGCGCGACGCCGAGGGAGACCGGGTCCGCAAGGTGGCGGTGGCCCCGCGGCCGCGGACGAGCCGAGAGGAGGACGTGACCGAAACGGCTCCTGGCGCGAGCCCGAGGTTGCGTGCAGGGGCCGACCCGCACCGCCTGGGCCGACCCGCACCACCCGGGCCCGCCGCGCGGTGTGCGACGCTATCGCGTTATGAACGCCTCGCACCCCGCGCCGTCGTCCGCTCCCGAGAGCTTCGTGCTCACGCTGTCGTGCCCCGACAAACAGGGCATCGTGCACGCCGTGTCCAGCTTCCTGTTCATGACCGGTTGCAACATCGAGGACAGCCAGCAGTTCGGCGACCGCGACACCGGCCTGTTCTTCATGCGGGTGCACTTCGCCGGCGGCGGGCGCGAGGAGAGCGCCGAGCCGGCCCCCCGCGCGCAGGCGCCGGTCACCGTGGAGAAGCTGCGGGCCAGCTTCGCCGCCGTCGGGGACTCCTTCGCGATGGACTGGCAGATCCACCGGGCCGACGAGAAGATGCGCGTCGTGCTGATGGTGAGCCGGTTCGGGCACTGCCTCAACGACCTGCTCTTCCGCTCCAGCATCGGCGCGCTGCCCGTCGAGATCGCGGCCGTCGTCTCCAACCACCCCACCTTCGCCGAACTCGTCGCCTCCTACGACGTTCCCTTCCACCACATCCCGGTGACCGCCGACACCAAGGCGGCGGCCGAGGCGCGGCTCCTGGAGCTGGTCCGCGCGGAGAACGTCGAGCTCGTCGTGCTCGCCCGCTACATGCAGGTGCTCTCCGACGACCTGTGCAAGGCGCTGTCCGGGCGGATCATCAACATCCACCACTCGTTCCTGCCGAGCTTCAAGGGCGCCAAGCCCTACCACCAGGCGCACGCGCGCGGCGTCAAGCTCATCGGCGCCACCGCGCACTACGTGACGGCCGACCTCGACGAGGGCCCGATCATCGAGCAGGAGGTCGAGCGGGTCGGCCACGACGTCACCCCGGACCAGCTCGTCGCGGTGGGCCGCGACGTGGAGTGCCAGGCCCTGGCCCGCGCCGTCAAGTGGCACAGCGAGCGCCGCGTCCTGCTCAACGGCCGCCGCACGGTCGTCTTCGCGTAGCGCCGTCCGGCGCGGGGCCGCCGTCCGGCGCGGGCTCGCCGCCTGGGGTGGGGCCGCCTCCTGGGGTGGGCCGCTGTCCGGCGCGGGGCCGCCGTCCGGCGCGGGCTCGCCGCCTGGGGTGGGGCCGCCTCCTGAGGTGGGCCGCTGTCCGGCGCGGAGCCGCCGTCCGGCGCGGGCTCGCCTCCTGGGGTGGGGCCGCCTCCTGAGGTGGGCCGCTGTCCGGCGCGGGGCTGCCGTCTGGGGTGGGGCCGCCGTCCGGTGTGGGCTCGCCGCCTGGGGTGGGGTCGCCGTTCGGCGTGGGGCTGCCGTCTGGGGTGGGCTCGCCGCCTGGGTGGGGCCGCCGTCCGGCGGGGGCCGCTGTCCGGCGGGGGCCGCCGTCCAGTGTGGGCTCGCCGCCCGGGGGTGGGGTCGCCGTTCGGCGCGGGCTCGTCGTCTGGGATGGGGCCACTGTCTAGCGCGGAGCCGCCGTCTGGGGTGGGGTCGCCTCCTGGGGTGGGCCGCTGTCCGGCGTGGGGCTGCCGTCTGGGGTGGGCTCGCCTCCTGGGGTGGGGTCGCTGTCCGGCGCGGAGCCGCCGTCTGGGGTGGGGTCGCCGTTCGGTACGGGCTCGTCATTCCGGGGTGGGGCCGCCTCCCGGGGTGGGTTCGTCGTCCGGCGTGGGCTCGCCCCCTGGGGTGGGGCCGCCTCCCGGGGTGGGTTTGTCTTCCGGGACTGGGGGCCGGGCTCGTTGGGGTGCGGGTGGTCGACGGGCTGGCCGGAGGGGGCTCGTCGCCGGGGTGCCGGCCTGCGCGTGGGCCTGGGGGCCCGACGGAGATCGCGCGCCCGTGTGTCGCTGAGGCTCGCGTACCGCCGGGGGCCGTCGACTGGCGCGGGCTCGTCGTCTGGGGCGCTGGGGGTGCCGGGGCGCGGCGGTCCGTGTGCCGCCGCGGCCCGTACGCCACCGGGGGCGGGCGTCTACCGGGGGGCGTCGCCCTGCCGGGGCCCGGCGCCCAGCCCGGGATCGGTGCCGGGGCGAGGCCCCGGGCCTCGCCGTGCCCGGCGTCGTGGCGAGGCCCGGCGTCCCACCGGCGTCAGGTGCCTCGGCGGGCCCGGCGGGCTGCGGGGCGGGCTCACAGGCGGGAGAGCGAGGCGGTCGCGTAGAGCACGTCGCGGATCGCCTCGGGGTCGCCGAGTTGGCCGGCCGCCGCGCCCAGCGGTGGCACGTGACCCGCCACCAACTGGCAGAACTCCTCCCGATCCAGCGCGATGTGTGCCACCTCCGCGTCCGGGGAGGCCGGCGCGGTGGGCGAGTCGAGCGCGATGTACCAGTGACCGCCGCCGTGCCCCTCGACCTCCAGGTGCAACGTGCGGCTCGGCACGCCCGCCCGGCCCAGGTTGTGCGGCGGGCTCGCCAGCCCGGCCTGCCGTCGCTCGGCGAGCACCCGGGGCAACAGCCGCGCGCACAGGTCGATCATCAGGTTCAGGTGCGCCGCGGCCGGCGGCTTGTACGGGTAGTGCACCGCTTCCGCGATGTCCACGCCGTGCACCCAGCACTCGAAGGCGCGGTCCAGGAACGAGTCCCGCATCGGCAGCGCGAACTCGCCGTAGGGCACCGAGAGCTGGGCGATACCCCGGCCGGCGAAGGACACGGACCGGATCAGCGCGTGCCCCTGGTCGCGCCACGGGCCCCGGATGGCGTCCGCGCGCGGGCCGGCCCGCGAGGGCTCCAACGGGGCGCCGGCGGCCGGTCGGGTCGCGGCCCGTGGCGGGCGCGGGCCGGGTGGGTGGTCGTCGGCCCCGGTGAGCCGGGCCACGTGCGCGGGCTCGGCGTGCCAGTACGCGTCGGTGCGGGCCAGCGGCCCGGTGGGCGCGTCGGGGCCGAGCGGGTCGGGGAGCCCGACGGCCGTGGCGACCACGCCGTCCACCGTCAGCAGATGGCCGATGACGCCGGCCACCGTCGTGTCGCGCACACGGGCCCGCTCACCGTCGAACCACCGCAACGTGACCGGCGCGCGCCACTCCGCCGCGCCCATGTCGCTGACCAGCGCGTCGAGTCGGGCGGTCTCCGCGTCGTACGGCGCCGCCCACTCGGGCACCGGGATACGGGCCGGGCGGCGGCCCAGACAGCCGGCGAGCACCCGCGATCTGAGCTGCGGACTGAGGTCGAGGTTCTCCTCCGCGTGCAGCAGGCCGACCGCCCTGCGCAGCCGTACGGCCTCCTCGGCGCAGGTGGGGCACTGGTTGAGATGGTGGTCGACCACCGCGATCTCTTCGGGCGAGCAGGCGGCCAGCGCCCACGCGCCGAGCATCGACTTGAGTACCCGGTGCGAGGGGGCGGGCGCCCCGGGCGCGCCGATCAGGTCGGACGCCGCGCTCACGGCGCCGTCCCCGCCTCGTGTGTCGGGGTCGGGCGTCGTGTCGGCCGCCGGTCGGGGGTCAGGGCGCGCTGTCGTGGGGTTAAGTGCATCCGCCTCGGGCTCCGTGTCTCGTGTCTCGGCCTCCGCTCGCGCGGCCTCGGACGGCCCGCCGGGCGCCGGCGGCGTGGTGGGCGCGCCGCGCGGCCGGGCCGACACCGAGCGGGGCCAGTGCCCGCTGTCCTCGGCGGGCGCGCGCGGCGCGGGTATACGAGGCCGCCCGGCGGGGCCGGGGGCGTTGCTGTCGTCGGGGCCGCTGCGGCCCGGCACGCCCGGCCCGCTCACCGGGTCCGCCCGTGCTCCGGGGGCGCGACGGCCCGTGGGGCGGCGTCGTGCGCCGTGGAGAGCAGTTGCAGCCCGAGCCGCAGTCGCCGCCGGGCCTCGTCCTCGGTGACCCCGAGCGCGGCGGCGGCCTGGCGGTAGTCCTGCCGCTCGCGGTAGGCGAGTTCGAGCGCGCTGCGCAGCGGCGCGGGCATGGCGGTCACGATGTAGTCGGCGCGGGCGGCGGCGGAGGCGCTCTGGATCTTGCGCTCCACCTCCTCCGGGGTGTCCCCGTCGCCGTCCGCGTCCTCGTGCGCGGTGGCGGCCTTGGCCTGGCGCAGCCGGTGTACCGCCTGCTGGTGGGTGAGGCCGGCGATCCACGAGCGCAGCGAACTCCGCTTCGGGTCGAAGGAGTCCGGGTTCTCCCAGACGTGGGCGAAGACGTCGCGGGTGATGCGGTCGGCCGCCTCCTCCTCGCCGAGTACGCGGTAGGCGAGGTGGTGCACCAGGGACGCGAAGCGGTCGTACAGCTCACCGAGCGCGGCTGCCTCGCCGCGGGCCAGGCGCTGCTGCATCTTGCGATCCCAGCGAAGCGGTGCTTCCTGCGTCATGCGGGCCCCCAAGGTCCCCGATTCCCGTCCCGAACCGTGTGCCGGTCCATGCCACCGTCCCCCGAATGTAGTCCGGAGCGTCGCGGGCAACGGGGCTTTGGCACAAGGTCCATCGGCCGGGTGGTCGCTGATGGTATGGCGGCGATCACTTTGGGCCAGGGAACTTTGATCGGTGTCGAATGCTCATGTGCGAAGGTGGCGATGTGTTATGGGCGTGTGACCGGATTTTTGCGGCTGTTGTGCCGTAGCGGGGCATAGGGTCGGAAGGGTTGGCTGGTTTCGCGTGGGTCCGGGGTTTCGTGGCGTGGCGCACGGGCAGCCGCTCCGGGAGCAGCCAGTTCCGGTTGACGGGTTCCGGTGGGCGGACGAGGAAGGGACGTCGGGCGCGTGACGTTGAAGGTGTTGGAGGTCGAACAAGGGGAGTGGGCCGTGCTGCGGGTCTGCGGCGAGATGGACCTGGTGACCTCGCCCGCCGTCCGGCAGCACGTGCACGACGCGGTCGCCGAGGGGCGCCGAAGTCTCGTGCTGGACCTGGGCGAGGTCCGGTTCTGCGACTCCAGCGGCGTCGGCGTGCTCATCGCCGCCCGCCGGCTGATGCGCTCGTGCTCGGGGCGGCTGCGGCTGATACTGCCCGCCCAGGGAGCCGTGGACGGCTCCCACGTGAACCGCGTCCTCGCCGCGCTCGGCGTACGCCGCCTCTTCGAGGTCTACCCCGACCTCCACACGGCGACCGACGAGACGGCCGAACCCCTCTCCGCCTGACGGCCCCGCGCGAGCCGGTTCCGTGTGCGCGGTGTGCGTACGCGCCGCTTCCGTAAGGGGCCCGCGCGGCCCGGCGCCGCCGCGTACGACCTCCGTGGGCCCCGCGTGACGCGCCCCGCGCCTCGCGTCCGCCCGCCCCACCCGGGCGACCCCCGCCCGCCCCGCCCCCGTACGTTCCGCCCCGCCGGGGGCGGGCGTGCGGGGGCGGTCTTGGTCAGAGGCTTGTCAGCGGGCCGGTCGGGGGGCTGGCGGGGGCGGGGCCCAGGGTGGTGGTGCCGGGGGCGGCGCGGTGGCCCAGGCCGGTGCGGTACGCGTCGAGGGCTGCCTCCACACGGCCGGTGCGGCGGAGCAGGTCGCCGAGGAGCCGGCACAGGTCGGCCAGGTCGCCGGCCGCGCCGGAACGCTCCAGCAGGGACAGCGCGGCGCAGTAGTGCTCCTCGGCGGCCTCGACGTCGCCGCGTTCCTCCGCGATCAGGCCGAGCAGCCGATGCGCCCCGCCCGCGTGCACGGCGCCCCGCTCGGCCGTCAACCCGCCCGTGGCCGGGCCCGCGTCCCGGCGGATGGCTTCGGCGGCCGGCCCGCTCGGCCCGGTCGCTCCGGTCGCGGCCGGGGGCGTGTCCGTGTCGCGCGCGGGGGCGGGCCGTGGGGTGGGGGCCAGGAGGGGGCGCAGGAGGTCCTGGGCCTCGGTGATCTTGCCCCGGCGGCGCAGGACGTCCGCGAGTTCCACCTCGACCTGCGTGGTGAACAGCGCGGCGCGCTTGGCGGCCAGCATCGCGCGGGCGGTGCGGAGTTCGTCCTCGGCCCGGGCCAGGTCGCCGTCCTGGGCGTGGACGTAACCGCGCATCCAGTGGCAGTGCGCCAGATCGGTGTGCAGGCGCGCCTGCCGGTAGAGCTCCTGCGCCTTGGCCAGCGAGGCGTCCGCCTCGGCCGTGCGGCCCTCCGCGATCAGGGTGCGGGCCACGCCCCGGTGCATGCCGGCGACCAGGACCGGGTCGGCCACCCGGGGCGCCAGCGCCAGCGCCAACTCGGCGGCCTGCGCTGCCCGCGCGTGCGCGCCCATGTCCATGTACGGGGCGATGGCCGCGGTGTACAGGAGCAGCAGCGCGTCGGGGTCGTGCAACCCGGAGGCGTTGAGCTCGTCCAGCGCGCTCTCCAGCAGGTAGCAGGCGTAACGGAGTTCGCCCGCCAGCAGGTGGGCGGTGGCCCGGCCCCGGATGGCGGGGACCCGGCACGGCAGCGGCTCCGCCGCCAGCGTCCGCTCGGCCTCCTCGAACCGCTCGCGCGCCGTGCCCAGTTCACCGCTCTCCAGGGCGCAGTCGCCGAGTCCGACCAGCGCCGTGGCCTGCTCGGTCGGCAGCGCCAGGTGTCGGGCCTGGTCGAGCAGCGCGGCGAACGCCTCGGCCGCGCCGTGGGCCGCGCCCGTCGCCAGCGTCTGCCGGGCGTCGGCCAGGGCCATCCGCAGGTCGGTGGCGGCCCCCGGGGAGCGGCCGGTGGCCAACTCCTCGGGGCTGGTGCCCAGTCGTCCGGCCAGGTGGCGCAGCGCGGTGTCCGAGGGGCGCACCCGGCCCGCCTCCAGCGTGGAGACGTAGGCGGCGGTGTACGCGGGCTCGGCGACCTGGCGCTGGGTGAGCCCGCGTTCGGTGCGCAGCCGCAGCACGCGGCGCCCGATGGCGCGCGGGCTGGTCAGGTCCTCGGCCGCGTCCTCGGCCGGTTCGGCGGCCGGCCTCGGTGTCCGGCCGGCCGGTCGCTCGGCGCGCGCCTCGCCCGCCACCGGCCGGCGGGCCGCCGCGCGCCGTGCCACGCCACGGGGTTCGCCGCGCCCCACGCGCTGCGGTTCGCGCTCGCGCGCCGTGCCCCTGCCGCCCCGGGGCGCCGGGTCCCCGGCCGCCCGGGTGCCCTTGTCAGCCACCGTGCCCTCGTCTCCCACGGGTAGGTTGGTCGCGAAGCGGTTTATCTCCGCGATAAATTCATTTAACTAGTCGATTTGCTGGAGGATGGACAGATGTCGAACGTGATCGACTCTCCCGCGACCGTACGCCAGCCGGGCCTGGTCCTCACCGATCACCTCTTCGACGTCCCCCTGGACCACGCCGCGCCCGACGGGGAACAGGTGCGCCTCTACGCCCGCGAGGTCGTCGCCGCCGACCGGTACGCCGACCGCGACGGGCTGCCCTGGCTGCTCTACCTCCAGGGCGGGCCGGGCTTCGGCGCCGACCGCCCGGTGGGGCGCGGCGGCTGGCTCGGCCGGGCCCTGGAGGAGTTCCGGGTCCTCCTCCTCGACCAGCGCGGCACCGGCCGCTCCACCCCCGCCAACCGGCAGACCCTGCCGACCCGGGGCGCCCCCGCCGAACAGGCCGAGTACCTCAGCCACTTCCGGGCCGACGCGATCGTGCGCGACTGCGAGCTGATCCGGGCCCGCCTGACGGGGGGACGCCCGTGGACGGTGCTCGGCCAGAGCTTCGGCGGCTTCTGCACGGTCAGCTACCTCTCGTACGCGCCCGAGGGGCTCGCCGCGGCCGTGATCACCGGCGGGCTGCCCGGCCTGACCACGGACGCCGACGCGGTCTACCGGGCCGCCTACCCGCGCATGGAGCGCAAGACGCTGGCGCACTACGCCCGTTACCCCGGCGACGCCGACATCCTCGCCCGCCTCGTACGACACCTGGGCACGCACCAGGAGGTGCTGCCGGACGGCTCCGCGCTCACGCCCGAGACCCTCCAGCAGCTCGGCATCCTGCTCGGCGGCGGCGAGGGCTCGCACCGGCTGCACTACCTGCTGGAGGACCCCTTCGTGACCACCGTCGACGGGCCCCGGCTCAGCGACGCGTTCGGCGAGCGGGTCGCCGCCGTGCTCGGCCGTGCCGCCAGCCCGCTCTACACGCTGCTGCACGAGTCCATCTACGCACAGGACGGCCGCGCCACCAACTGGTCGGCGCACCGCGTACGGGCCGAGTTCGCCCAGTTCGACGCGGTGGGCGCGGTCGCCGCCGGCGCGCCCGTGCTGCTCACCGGTGAAAGCGTGCACCCGTGGATGCTCCAGGCCCAGCCCGCGCTGCGCCCGCTGCGCGAGACGGCGAACGCCCTGGCCGAGCGCACCGGTTGGGGTCCGCTGTACGACGTCGAGCGGCTGGCCCGCAACACCGTGCCAGTGGCCGCCGCGATCTACCACGACGACCTGTTCGTGGACACCGACCACGCGCTGGCCACCGCCCGCGCGATCCGGGGCCTGCGGACCTGGGTCACCGACGAGTACGAGCACGACGGCGTGCGGGCCCAGGGCGGCGCGGTGCTCGACCGGCTGCTGCGGCTGACCCGCGACGCCTGACCGCGCCCCGCCCGGGTCGTCCCGGCCCGCCCCCCGGGGTCGGTGCCGGGGCGCCGGAGGGCGGGCCGCGCGGCGCGTTCCCGCCCCGTTCCCCGCGAAAGACGGGTCCGACCCATTGTCCGACGGCTCCCGGCACCTCTACCTTGAGCGGCAGCTTAAGTTGACTTAACAAGCCGTTTACGTACCCTCCACGGGAGAGTCGCCATGCCCAGACGTGATCGAGCCCGCCGGCGGACCAGCGCGATGGTGGCGGGGGTCGCCGCCGTCGCGGTGCTCGCCGGGACCGCGAGCGCGGCGGGTGGCGCCGCCGAACAGCGGCGCGGGAGCGCGGCCGACCAACGCACCCACGAGGTCGAGTACTTCAGCGGGCCCGGTGGCCACGGCCGGCACGTGCGGGTGCCGGCCGTAACGCCCGAGCGCATCGCCCGCGCCCAGCGCCCGCTGGCCCCGGCCGCGCGGTCCGGCGACGGCGAGGTGACGCCGATCGCGCGGAACGGCTCCGTCGCCGACAAGCTGGACGTCGTCGTCATCGGCGACGGCTACACCGCCGACCAGCAGGCCGACTTCCAGACCGACGCGCGCGCCACGTGGGAGCGGGTCTCGGAGGTCGCCCCGTACGACGCCTACCGGGGCCTGTTCAACGTGTGGGCGGTGGGCGCGGTCTCGCGGGACTCCGGCGTCTCCGGCGACCCCACCCGGTCCGTGGTGCGCGACACCGCGCTCGGCTCGTACTTCTGGTGCGACGGGCTGGAGCGGCTGCTGTGCGTGGACACCGACAAGGTCGAGTCGTACGCGGCCAAGGCGCCCGCCGCCGACCTGGTCATCGTGGTCAGCAACGCCACCAAGTACGGCGGCGCCGGCTACAACGACGTGGTCTCCGGGCCCGGTTACGACGGCATCGCCACCGTCTCCTCCGACCACCCCGACTCCGCCCAGGTCGCCGTGCACGAGACGGGCCACTCGCTGGGCAAGCTCGCCGACGAGTACGTCTACGAGGAGTACGGCACCTACACCGGGCCCGAGCGGCCCGCCGCCAACGCCAGCACCCTGGGCGCCTCCGCCATGGCCGACCGGCGCGCCAAGTGGTACCGCTGGCTCGGCCAGCCGTCGCCGGACGGCGGCACGGTCGGGGCGTACGAGGGCGGCGACTACTACCCGCGCGGCATCAACCGCCCCACCGAGAACTCGATCATGCGCACCCTGGGGCGGGAGTTCAACCTGCCCGGACGCGAGGCGATGATCGCGGGCTTCTACCGGCACGCGAGCGTGCTGAGCAGCGCGACGCCCACCGACCGGCCGCTGGCCCGGGGGCAGCGGGTGCGCGTCCAGGTGCCGGCTTCGGCGTCGGTGCGCTGGTACGTGGACGGGCGTGAGGTGCGCGCGGCGCGCGGCAAGGACGCGGTCACCCCGGCCGCGCTGGGCGTACGGCCGGGTGGCTCGGGCCACCGGATCACGGCGCGCGCCACCGACGACACGGCCGCCGTGCGTGACCCGAAGGTGCGCGAGTCGCTGACGGACAGCCGGAGTTGGCGGGTGCGCGGCTGAGGTGCCCGCGCCCGCGCGCGCTCACGCCCGCGCGAGCGCGGGCGAACGGCGGCCGGCGGGCGGTGAGTTGCGGAGCGGGAGGCGGCGGCGGTCGGCGCGGCGCCGGGGGCGGTCCCCGGGGCGGCCGGCCGCCGCCGTCGGCGTCTCCACGGCGGACGCTCGCGGTGGCCGGCCGGGCGCCTATTTCTTACAGGGTTCTGTTTAAGGCTCACCAAGAGGCGACGTCGGTCACCGAGTTGGGGGCGGCGTTACGCCGGACGCGTGCTTGCGGGGGCGATGTCAGCGGGTCGGCCACGCCGAGCCGCATATCAGATTGAAGAGGTGTAAATTAGGACATCGTGAACAGTCATCGACAGCGATGGCCACAACTATTGAGGAGGCAATCGATGCTTGCTCAGCACACCGCATCCCTACTCGCGACCCCCACTGACCAGGCTGCCGTCGGTCACCTGATGACGGAGCCCGAGGCGCCGCTGAGCGACGCCCCGATGTACACGCCGCAGGCCGCGGGTGTGCTGCTCCTTCTCGCGCTTCTTTCGCCGAAGGAGCCGAAGGACAAGTGAGCCCCGATCGGTCGCAGACGGCCTACGCCGAATCGGCGGCCGACCTGGCTCTTCGTGTCCTCGGCGCCCTTCGGGGCGCCGGGGGCACGGCCCTGGTCGCCGAGCATGTGGAGCGTGCGGACGATCCGAAGGCCGCACTGGCCGCCCTACGGGTCGTGGGGGCGGACGCCTTCGCCCCCTTCCTGCTCGGCGACAGCGTGTTCCACCCCCAGGACGCGGCGGCCTTCGCCACGTCCTTCACGATCTTCCCGCCGCCCGTCACCTCGCCCACCCCGCCCCCCGAAGGCCCGGCCGAACCCTGGGTCGTCGCCTGGCGCGACTGGGCGATGGCCGAACTGCTCGGCCGCTTCACCGCCCCCCTCGGCCCGCCCGCCGCTCCCGGCGCCGACGTCGCCGGCCTGGCCGAGCTGACCGGCATCGACACCGCGCGGGTCACCGGGGTACAGGCACCCCAGCCGCAGGGCGCGCCGCTGCTGGCCGACGACCGGCTCCGGGCCGCGTACGGCACCGGCGGCGCCCGCGCGCGCGAGGCCGTGCGCGTCCCCGAGGGCTCCTACGCCGCCGACCGGCTGAGCGCCGCCGGCACCACGGGCAGCCCCTACGCCGCCGACGCCCCCGCCTCGGCCGCCGAGGCCGCCGGCCTGGACTGGCAGCGCTGGTCCGTGCGCATGGGGCAGCTCTCGCCGCTGGCCCTGCCCGGCCTGGACAGCCCCGTCCACCGCGCCGCGCGGGCCGCCCCGCTGGCCCTGGCGCGCGGCGCCAGCCGCGCCATGCTGCGCCGCGACCACCCCACCGCCACCCGGGTCGTGCGCTGGCTGGCCCTGCTCGCCGCCGACGGCGTACCGCTGCCGCTGGAGCTGCCTCCGCTGATCGAGCACCTCGAACTGCTCGGCGGCGGCGGACCCCGGCTCTCCCTCGACCTGGCCATCGCCCGCCGACTGCTCGCACTGGAGCCCCCCGCATGACGGCGTCCGTCACCCAGACCGCGCACCAGGTCAGCTCGAAGGCGCTGGCCTGGCTGCACACCCACCACGAGCGTGGGGCGCTGCCCGACGACACCACGGCCGACCTCGGCGACCCGAACAGCGTGTACAAGCCGCTGGGCGAGACGGCGCTGGCCGGCACCCTGGTGCTACGCGAGGCCGCCGCCGGGACCACCGAGCTGCGGGTGGCCCGCGAGCTGATCGACTACTGCTGGCGGCAGTTCGGCGAGGGCGACATGCTCTACGAGCGGCTGTTGCGCTACCCGATGATGAGCGACCCGCTGGAGACGTACGCGCACTTCACCCGGGCCGGCTACCGGCACCAGCCGCTGGAGCGGCTGCTCGCGCACACCTCGGGGCTGCGGACCGTACACGGGCTGGAGCAGATGCCCAACCGCAAGCTCGCGGTCGCCAACGCGGCCCGCATCGTCGGCCTCGACTCGGGCCGGCACGCCTACGACTGGGACGCGCTGGCCCGCGCGACCTGGCTCGGCGGCACCCCCGAACCCTGGCTCATCGACTGGATGACCGGCTACTCGCTCACCCACGCCGTCTTCCACCTCACCGACTGGGGCGCCAACCCCACCGGCCTCTCGCACGAGCTGACCGAGTACGTCGCGACCTGGCTGCCGGTGTGGATCGACATCTGGGCCGAGATCGAGCAGTGGGACCTGGTCGCCGAGCTGATGATCGTCGGCTGCTGTCTGGAGCGCCCGTACTGCGACGCGGCCGACTGGGAACTGCTGGCCCGGGTCCAGCACGCGGACGGCCTGCTGCCCCGCGACGGGGACCCCGTCTCCGACGACCCGGACGAGCGCTTCGAACACCACCAGCACACCGCCGTGGTCGCCGCCGTCGCCGGCACCCTGGCGGTCTCCCGCACCCTGGGCGGCGGCCAGCACGCGCCGGCGGGCCGGTGAGCGGCCCACGCGAGGAGCAGGGCCCCCGCCCCGCCACCGGCGGGGCTCCCGCGTCCGACGGGACCCCCGCGTCCCCGCCGCGCGGGACCGGCGGACCCTCCCGTAAGTCCGGCGGCGCGCGTTCCCGCCGGCGCGCGGACGATCCGAAGGCGGCGCCACCCCCCGCGTTGCCGCCGCCCGGTGAGCGCGCGCCCGGCGAGCCGGGCCGTGCCGACTCCGGCCGCGCGGCGGCGAACCCCGGGAAGGCGGGCCGTGCGAAGGCGGGCCCCGCGAAGAGTCGCCCCGCGCGGGCGGGCCGCGCGAAGGCGGGCCGCGCCGACGCCCCGGCGCGCGGCACGCGACCGACCACCGGCCGCCCCACCACCGACCCGGCCCCACCCGTCACCCCGGCCGCTTCGGCCGGTGGCCCGGCCTCCTCGGCGAGCGGGCCCGCCACCCCGGCCGGGGATTCGGCCTCATCGGCCAGCGGCCCGGCCGGGTTCGCCCGTTCGGCCGACGGTTCGGCCACTTCCGCCAGCGGTCCGGCTGGTCCTGTTACTTCGGCCGGTGGCCCGGCCTCCTCGGCGAGCGGCGCGGGCGCCCCAGCGGCGCCCGCCGGCAACCCCGCTACCCCGGCCAGCGGCCCGGCCGGTCCTGTTACTTCGGCCGGTGGCCCGGCCTCCTCGGCCAGCGGCGCGGGCGCCGCAGTGGCGCCCGCCGGCAACCCCGCCGCGCCCGTCACCTCCGCGAACGGTTCGGTGGCTGCCGCCTCGGCGGGCGGCGCGGAGACCTCCGCGACATCCAAGAGGCCGGCCAGTGGCTCGGCCTCCTCGGCCAGCGGACCGGCCAGGCCCACCCGTTCGGGCAGCGGCTCAGCCACCTCCGCCCTCTCGGCCAGCGGCCCCGTCAGTCCGGCCAGCGGCCCAGCCACCCCCGCCACCGGCCCGGCCGGACCCGCCCGTTCGGCCGGCGCCGCCAGTGGCCCGCTCCGCGCGCAGACCGCCACCCCGACCCCCACCCGGACGCCCGCCGCGACAGCGGCCCCCGTGGCCTCCGGGGGGCGGGCGCGGCGGGGGCCGGTGCCGGTGGGGGCCGAGCCCGAGTGGGCCACCGAGGCGCTGGTGCCGTTGCTGCGGGCCGCGCCGGGGGCCAGTGGGGTCGCGGTCGCCGCGCGGCGGGGTACGGACCGGGTCTTCCTCGCGGACGGGCGTACCGCCTGGGGCGACGGCCGCCCGGTGGACGCCGACACGCGCTTCGAGATCGGCTCGCTGACCAAGCCGTTCACCGCGCTGCTGCTGGCCGAGTCGGTGGCGCGCGGCGAGGTGCGGTACGAGGACCCGATCACCCGCTTCCTGCCCCGGGTGGCCGCCCCGCGCGTGCCGGGCGACCCGATCACGCTGCTCCACCTGGCCACCCACACCTCCGGGCTGCCCCGACTGCCACCCGGCTTCCTGGCCCAGGCCGCGCCGGAGTGGTTCACCAACCCGTACGCCACCTTCCGCACCGAGGACCTGCTGGCCGCCCTCGGCCGGACGCGTCCGCGCTCGCGCGCCGGCCACCGGTTCCGGTACTCCAACTTCGGCGTCGGCCTCCTCGGCCACCTGCTCGCGCGGGCCGCGACGCCCAGCCGGGGGGCCTACGGCGACTACGGCGAACTCCTGGCCGCCCGCGTGCTGCGCCCGCTCGGGCTGCGTCGGACGAGCTGCGCGCCCGACGCCGTCCAGGCCACCGGCTACTGGCACGGCCGGGCCCGCCCGCCGTGGGAGATCCCCGGCCTGCCCGGGGCCGGCGCGCTGCGCTCCACCACCCGCGACCTGCTCGACCTGCTGGACGCGCTCGCCGATCCGCGCACGGCCCCCGGTACGACACCGGCCCGGCTGACCACGGCCCTGGCGGACGTGATCCGGCCCCGGCTCGTGGTGCCGCGCGGCACCGCGCGGATGGCCCTGGTGTGGAACATCCGCCCGCGCCCCGGGTTCGACCTCTACCACCACTCGGGCGGCACGCGGGGCTTCACCGCGTTCGCCGGGTTCAGCCCGCAGGCGGGCGTCTCGCTGGTCGCCCTGGCCAACCGGGCGCCCGCGCTGAACGGGGCCTTCATCCAGCAGGCGTACAGCGCGTTGCGAGGGTTGGCGACAGGGTGTGTGGAGGGGGCGTAGGGGCGCGCCCCTGAGCGCGGGAGCGCCGTAACGCGTGTTGCAAGATGGCCGCATGGTACGCAACGGGGGCAACGCGCGGCTGATCGCCGGGCGTTATCGACTGGTGGGGCAGCTCGGGCGCGGCGGCATGGGGACCGTGTGGCGGGCCCAGGACGACCTGCTCGGCCGGCAGGTCGCGGTCAAGGAACTGCACCTGGACGAGGGGCTGTCCGCGCTGGACGCCCAGCTGCGGCGCGAGCGCACGCTCCGCGAGGCGCGCACCGTCGCCCAGTTGGGGCACCCCCACGTCGTGGTCCTGCACGACGTGGTCGAGCAGGACGAACGCCCCTGGATCGTCATGGAGTTGGTCGACGGGCACTCGCTGGCCGACCAGATCGCCGAGAGCGGGCCGGTCGACCAGCGTGAGGCGGCCCGCATCGTCCTGGCCCTGCTCGACGCGCTGGGCACCGCGCACGCGCGCGGCGTGCTGCACCGCGACATCAAGCCGGCCAACGTGCTGATGGAGGCCGGCACCGGGCGCGTGGTGCTCACCGACTTCGGCATCGCCCAGGTCGCCGGGGCCACCACCATCACCGAGACGGGCACCTTCGTCGGCTCGCCCGAGTACACCGCGCCCGAGCGGATGTCGGGCCGCAGGACCGGCCCCGAGTCCGACCTGTGGTCGCTCGGGGTGCTGCTGTGCACGCTGGTCAGCGGCGAGTCCCCGTTCCGCCGCGACTCGCTGGGCGGGGTGCTGCACGCCGTCGTCTTCGACGAGATCCACGCGCCGGCGCAGGCCGGCCCGCTCGCCCCCGTCATCCTCGGCCTCCTGGAGCGCGACCCGGCGCGCCGGCTGACCGCGTCCGGCGCGATCGCGCTGCTCGGCGCGTACGGCGCGCACCCCACCTCCGACGAGGACCTGCCGCTCGCCGTCGGCGCCCCCCGGCGGGCCACGCCACCGGGTCACGCCCCGTCGCCGCCCGGCCCCGCCGCGTACGCCCCCGGCCCCGCGCGGCGCGACCAGACCACCCCGCACGACGCCCCCGGCCACCCGGCACCTCCCGGCTCCGGCACGTACGCCATCGGCCGCCCGGCCCCGCCCGGCCCCGCCGCGTACCCGACCCACCCGCAGGCCGGCCCCGGCCATCCGGCCACGGTCCGCCCCGAGCACGTGGCGACGGCCGGGCCTGGCCACCCGGTCGCCGTCGACCCCCCACCCGCCCCCCACACCCGGTCGGCCGCGCCCGGCGCGCCGGCCACGGGGTCCGGCGGGCCCGAGCGCCCCCCCCCCCGGCCCGCCCGGGGGGGGGGCGGGCGGGGCGGGCGCCCGGGGCGGGGGGGGGCGGGGGGGC
>NZ_JBHVJC010000001.1:184803-246978 GCF_042799315.1 Streptomyces sp. NPDC057702
CCCCCCGCCCCCCCGCCCCCCGCGCGGGGCCGGGGGGGTGGGGGTGGGGGCGGGCCGGGCGCCGGTCGCGGGGGCGGACGGTGGCGCTGGCGGCGACCGTCGTCGTCGCGCTCGGCGGGCTGACCGCCGGCACCGTGGTGGTGCTCGACAAGCGGGCCGGCGGCTCGTCGGCCGACGCCGGGGACCGCGACGACCAGGGCGAGCGGACCGGGGACGACCGGGACCAGGCCACGGGACGGGACGAGGACCAGGGCGGCGGCGGGGACGCGAGCGGCCCGCCCGCCGACCGGGAGCCGACCGGCCCCACCACGGTGCCCACCGCCGCGCCCGAGGGGTACGAGCTGGTCACCGACCCGGCCGGGTTCCGCGTGGCGGTGCCCCAGGGGTACATCCGCTCGTACGAGGCGCCGCGCGTGTACTACCACTCGCCCGGCAAGGCGTTCCGGATCGGCATCCACCCGCAGTCGCTCGACCCGCGCGGGGCTCGGCGCGTGATGCGCGAGGCGCACGCCGAAGGCTCCCAGCGCTACGAGGGCTACCGCGACGGTCGGGTCACCGAGACCACCCACAACGGGCAGCCGGCCGCGCTGTGGGAGTTCACATGGAACGGGTCGCGGGACGACGGTGGGGCCAGGCGGACGTACGACCTCAGTTGGGACGAGGGTGGCCAGATGTATGACGTGTGGGTATCGGCCCCCGTAGCGGAAGAAAGCCAGGGAAGGCGACATTTCGACACCGTTGTGGACACCTTCGCCCGGCCGGGTGCCGCGCACTGACCTCGGCGGCAACGTCTTTGTCACCATCGGGCGCGAGCGCCGGAGGCCGGTGGCGACGGACCGGGGGCGCGAGGTAATGATGAGGTCATGAACAACCATGGGGGACGGGCGAGCGAGCCCACGAGTTACGGGCTCCAACCACCGCGCGGCGCGCAGACCCCGGCCGCCCCGGTACCGGCCCCCGCACCCGGCGACGGCGATGACCAGCGGCGCCCGGCCGATGCCGGCCAGCTCCCGGCCCAGTCCCACGGCCAGGACCAGCGGGCGTACGCCCCGGACGCCGGCCAGCACCCCGGCCACCACCAGGGGTGGCAGGAGCGGCGGCAGAGCCAGGGCGGTCCCGGTCAGGATGGCCAGCACCGGCGGGCCGGCGACCAGCCGCGCCCGTACGACCCGACGCAGACCGGTGACCGGCCCGGGGTCGGGCCCGGGGCCCCGGCCCCGACCGGGGCGGCGGCGGCCTGGGCGGCGGCGGCCGACCCGGACGCGGGACGCCTGATCGGCGGTCGCTACCGGCTGGTCTCCCGGCTCGGGCACGGCGGCATGGGCACCGTGTGGAAGGCCCACGACCAGGTCGTGGAGCGCGATGTGGCCGTCAAGGAGCCGCGCGTGCCCGACTCGCTGCCCGAGCGCGAGCGGCAGACCGTCTACCAGCGGATGCGGCGCGAGGCGCGGGCGGCGGCCCGCATCGACCACCCGGCCGTGGTCACCGTGCACGACGTGGTGGTCGAGGAGGGCCGCCCGTGGATCGTCATGGAGCTGGTGCGCGGCCGGTCGCTGGGCGACGTGCTCGCCGACGGCACCCTGGACCCGCGCGAGGCGGCCCGGATCGGCGTCGAGGTGCTCGGCGCGCTGGCCGCGGCGCACGAGGCGGGCGTCCTGCACCGCGACGTCAAGCCCGACAACGTGCTCCTGGGCCGCACCGGCGCCGGCCAGGGCGAGGGGCTCGGCGGCGAGCGGGTGGTGCTCACCGACTTCGGTATCGCCCAGGTCGAGGGCGAGCAGGGGCTCACCGAGACCGGCGCGTTCATCGGCTCGCCCGAGTTCATCGCCCCCGAGCGGGTCCTCGGCCAGCGGCCGGGCCCCGAGTCGGACCTGTGGTCGCTGGGTGTGGTGCTGTACGCGGCGGTCGAGGGCATGTCCCCGTTCCGCCGCACCAACCACCCCGCCACCCTGCAGGCCGTGCTGTCGGCCGAACCGCAGACGCCCGCCCGGGGCTCCGGCGCCCTGGGCACCCTGATCATGCAGTTGCTGCGCAAGGAGCCGGCGGCCCGGCCCACGGCGGCCGAGGCCCGTCAGACCCTGGAGTCGGTGGCCCGCCCGGCCCCGCAGCTCCCGACGATGATCGCCCCCGCCGGCGGGCCCCCGGCCCCCGACGGCTCCGCCCCCTCCCGCCGGCCCCGCTGGCTGGCCGGCCGCAAGGCCCAACTCGGCCTGGGTGGCGTGGTGTTGGCGGCGGCCGTGGCGCTGGTGCTGGTGGTGGTCAACCCGTTCGGCGGCTCCGCGGACGACGCGCCCGCCGGATGGAGGACGGTCGACGCCGAGCAGCGCGTACGGGCCGAGCTCGCGGCCCCCGAGGACTACACGCTCAGCGAGAACGACGACGAGATCAAGCTCCTCGACCCGGGCAAGGTCTTCACCGTCACCCTGCGCCGGGACCCGGTCACCGACGAGAACGACAAGCCCACCGCGCTCCAGGAGGCCAACTCGCACCTGGACGACTACCGGGACGACTACTACGAGTACGGCTGGAAACAGGGCACGATCAGCGGCACGGTGCGCGCCACGACGTACCAGGGCAACAGCGCCGCGGAGCTGACCGCCACCTACACCACCAACGACTCGACCAACCCGGTGGAGCTGCGCCGCCGCGAGCTGCACTACATGAACGACTCCAAGGTGCAGTGGCAGCTCATCGTCGAGATGCCCGCCAGGGGCAAGCCCCGCACCGAGGGCGAGCGGCTCTTCAGGGACGTGGTCGAGCACCTGCGGATCAAGGACCTGTAGCCCCGACCCGGCCCCGCTCCGGACCCGACCCGACCCCGGGGCGCCCCGCCCCGCGCGGCGCGACGGTGGCCCACGGGGGCGGGCGGGCCGGCTGGCACGCGCGTTCGGGAGGCGGGTCGCACGGCGGCTCGACCGCTGACCCGTCGGCGTAACGCCCCTGACCAGGGCGGATGCCGCCAGCGTTCACTGGCGCGGTGAAACGGGCGTGGACGTGAGGTGAAAACGGGTTACCGTCGGGTACCCAAACGGCTCCGGCGGGAATACGCTCACCGGCATGACGGACGCGCAGGGCACCACGCAGGCCACAGTCACCACCCTCCCCGCCACCGGGGACAACCCGGTCTTCGCCGCCCCCGCCGGCACCCGCACGGCTGCCGACGTGGTCACCCCCGAGCTCGTGGCCCGGCTCACCCGGGACGTGGTCGGCTCCGGCGAGACCCGCAGCCACGCCCCGCAGACCGGGCACCAGCTCGCCGACCTGCCCGAGTCCACGCCCCAGGACGTGGCCACCGCCTTCGAGCGGGCCCGCGCGGCCCAGCGCCTGTGGGCCCAGACCCCGGTCCGCGAGCGGGCCCGGGTCCTGCTGCGCTTCCATGACCTGGTGCTGCGCCGGCAGGCCGAGGTGCTCGACCTCATCCAGGCGGAGACCGGCAAGGCCCGGCTGCACGCCCACGAGGAGGTGCAGGCCGTCAGCGTCGCCGCCCGGCACTACGGCCGCAAGGCGCCCAGCTACCTGGGCCCCAAGCGACACACCGGCGTGCTGCCGACCCTGACCAGGGTCACCGAACTGCGCCAGCCGCGCGGCGTCGTCGGCCAGATCTCCCCCTGGAACTACCCGCTGGAGCTGTCCGTCGGCGACGCGTTGCCCGCCCTGGTCGCGGGCAACGCCGTGGTCATGAAGCCCGACACCGAGACCGCCCTGACCGCCCTGTGGGCGCGCGAGACGCTGATCGAGGCCGGGCTGCCGGCCGGCGTGTGGCAGGTGGTGCTGGGCGAGGGCCCGGTGATCGGGCCGGCCGTCGTCGAGCACGCCGACTTCGTGTCCTTCACCGGCTCCACCCGCACCGGACGCGAGGTCGCCCAGGGCGCCGCCGCCCGACTCGTCGGCTGCTCCCTGGAGCTCGGTGGCAAGAACGCCATGCTGGTGCTGCGGGACGCCGACATCGACAAGGCCGCCGCCGGCGCGGTGCGCGGCTCCTTCTCCTCGGCCGGCCAACTGTGCATCTCCATCGAGCGGTTGCTGGTGCACGAGTCGGTGGCCGACGCGTTCGTCGAGCGCTTCGCCGCCCGCACCCGCGCCATGCGCCTGGGCGCCGACCTCGCCTACGGGGCCGACATGGGCTCGCTGGTCTCCGAACGCCAACTCGCCACCGTACGACGGCACGTGGAGGAGGCCGTGGCCCAGGGCGCCGAGGTCGTCACCGGCGGCCGGGCCCGCCCCGACATCGGCCCCTACTTCTACGAGCCGACCATCCTGGACGGCGTGCGCCCCTCCATGGCCGTCTGCGAGGAGGAGACCTTCGGACCGGTCGTCTCCCTCTACCGCTTCACCGACGAGGACGACGCCGTCGCACGGGCCAACGCCACCGCCTACGGCCTCAACGCCAGCGTCTGGACGCGCGACGGCGCGCGCGGCCGGGCCGTCGCCGCCCGGCTGCGCGCCGGCACCGTCAACGTCAACGAGAGCTACGGCGCCGCGTACGGCAGCGCCCAGGCACCGATGGGCGGCATGGGCGACTCCGGGCTCGGCCGCCGGCACGGCAGCGAGGGCATCCTGAAGTACACCGAGGCCCAGACCGTCGCCCAGCAGCGCCTGCTGCCCATCGCCCCCGCCTTCGGCCTGACGGACGAGCAGTACGCCCAGCTCATGACCCGTGGCCTGCGCGTCATGAAGGCCGTCGGGCTCCGCTGACCCGCCCGCACCCCCGGAGGTACCCCAGTGTCACGGGACGACTCTGTCCACCACGGCCCGGCACACGCCCCCCGGGCCGTGCCCCCGCCGGCCCCCGCGCCCGCCCCGGGCCCGCCGCGCGCGGAGCCCGGCGACGCCGCGTACGACTACGACGTGATCGTCGTCGGCTCCGGCTTCGGCGGGGCGGTCAGCGCGCTGCGGCTGAGCGAGAAGGGCTACCGGGTCGGCGTCCTGGAGGCCGGGCGCCGCTTCGCCCGCGCCGAACTGCCCAGGAACTCCTGGGACGTGCGCAACTACCTGTGGGCGCCCGCCCTCGGCCTCTACGGCATCCAGCGCATCCACGTGCTGGGCAAGGTGATGGTCCTGGCGGGCGCCGGCGTCGGCGGCGGCTCGCTCAACTACGCCAACACGCTCTACGTGCCCCCGCCCGCCTTCTTCCAGGACGAGCAGTGGGGTCACATCACCGACTGGCAACAGGAGTTGCGCCCCTACTACGACCAGGCCCAGCGCATGCTCGGCGTCCGCCTGAACACCACACTCACCCCCTCCGACGTGCACCTACGGGACGCGGCCGAGAAGATGGGCGTGGGGGAGACCTTCCACATGGCACCGGTCGGCGTCTTCTTCGGCGACGGCGACGACGCCAGCGACGACGGCACGGGCGTACGCGCTGGGCCCGGAGAGACGGTGGCCGACCCGTACTTCGGTGGCGCGGGCCCCGAGCGGCGGGCCTGCACCGAGTGCGGCGAGTGCATGACCGGCTGCCGGCACGGCGCCAAGAACACCCTGAACGAGAACTACCTGCACCTGGCCGAACGCGCCGGAGCCACCATCCACCCCATGACCACCGTCGTGGGCCTGGGCGAACACCCGGACGGCGGCTACCGAGTCGCCACCGTCCCCACCGACCACCGCCGCACCGCCCGCCCGCGCACGCTCCGCGCCCCCCAGGTGGTGGTCGCCGCCGGCACCTACGGCACCCAGACCCTGCTGCACACCATGCGCGACCGGGGCGAACTACCGCGCCTCTCGCCCCGGCTCGGCTCGCTCACCCGCACCAACTCCGAGGCCATCCTGGGCTCCCAGACCACCGACCGGCGCTACCGGAAGGTCAGCGGTGAGCGGCGGGCCGACTTCACCAAGGGCGTGGCCATCACCTCGTCCATGCACCCCAACGCCACCACCCACGTCGAACCGGTGCGCTACGGCAAGGGCTCCAACGCGATGGGCGCGCTGTCCATCCTCCAGTTCCGCCACCACGAACGCGTGCCCAACTGGATCAGCTTCCTCGCCGCCAACCTGCGCCACCCGGTGCTCGCCGGCCGCGCGCTCTCCAACCACCGCTGGTCCGAGAAGACCATCATCGGCCTGGTCATGCAGACCCACGACAACTCGCTGACCACCTACCGCAGGACCAAGGGCCTGGGCAAGGGCCTGCTCACCGCGCGGCAGGGGCACGGCGCGCCCAACCCGGACCGCATCCCCGAGGGCGAGGAGGCGGCACGCCTGGTCGCCGAGTCCATCAACGGCTTCACCGGCACCAACGTCGGCGAACTGATGGGCACCCCGCTCACCGCGCACTTCCTCGGCGGCTGCCCGATCGGCACCAGCGCCGAGCACGGCGTCATCGACCCCTACCACCGGCTCTTCGGCCACCCCGGCATCCACGTCGTGGACGGCGCGGCGATCACCGCCAACCTGGGCGTCAACCCGTCGCTGACCATCACCGCGCAGGCCGAGCGTGCCATGTCGCTGTGGCCCAACCGGGGCGAGGCCGACCCACGCCCCGCCCAGGGCCAGCCCTACCAGCGCCTGGCGCCCGTCGCCCCGCGCCGACCGGCGGTGCCCGCCGACGCGTTCGGCGCCCTGGACCTGCCCTTCCTCCCGATCCCGACGCTCCCGCCGAAGGCCGACCCGGCGCCCGAGCCCCCCGCCGCGCGCGAACCCGCGCCCGGGCGGGAGTCCAAGGCCGGGCGGGCGTCCGAGGCCGGGCGGGAGCCGGTCGCCGAGGCGTAGCGAACGCGGGAGGGCCGGGCGCGCTGGTGGTGAACCAGCCCGCCCGGCCCTCGTGCGCTCCGGTGCGCGGGTGACCGTGCGCGTTACGCGGCGGCGCCGGCCTTGCGGCGACGCACCACGTAGACGGCGCCGGCGCCGGCGATCATCGCCACGCCGCCGATCATCGCGATGGTGGGCAGCGCGGAGTCGGAGCCGGTGGCCGCGAGCTCTCCCTCGGGGTGGATCTCCTTGCCGACGGTGGGACGCTTGGGCAGCGGCAGCGGCTTCTTGCCGCCCTGCGGCTTGGCGTCGGGCACCTGCGACTCGTTGCCACCCGGCAGCTGCGCGGCGGACTCCACGACCTCGAAGTCGTAGTAGTCACCGCTGGAGAAGACGCAGTTGCCCTCGGCGTCCGCGTAGACGCCGATGGAGATGGCGTAACCGAAGCCCTCCGGGGCGTTCTTGGCGACGCTCAGCCGCAGCGGCAGGTTGATCGTCTCGTGCGCGCGTACGGAGGTGTAGCCGACATAGCCGTGGGCGTCGTCGTCCGCGTCGGTGGAGATGCCCTCCCACGCGCCGGTGTCGGGGTTCCTGAACTGGAGCGTCAGGAACTTCCCGGTGCCCTCCAGGTGCTCCAGGTGCGCGGTGCCCGCCAGAACGCCCAGGTCGACGCGTTGGAAGGCGCGGTCCGAGGTGTTCTTCACGCGGAAGGTGAAGCCGTGGTAGCCGCTGCCCGCCACGACCTTGGAGGGCATGCCGATCAGCGTGGTGCTGAGGTCGGCGTCCTCGGCGTAGTCGTCGCCGTCCTCGCACGGGGCGGGCTGCTCCGTCTCGGAGGCCGTCGGGCTCGGGGTGGTGCTCGGCTCGCCCGAGGGGTCCTTGGTGGGCTCGCCGGTGGGGTCCTTGGTCGGCTCGCCCGTCGGCTGGCCGGTCGGTTCCTTCGTCGGTTCCTTGGTCGGTTCCTTCGTCGGCTCGCCCGTGGGGTCCTTCGTCGGCTGGCCGGTGGGGTCCTTGGTCGGCTCGCCCGTGGGCTGGCCGGTGGGGTCCTTGGTGGGCTCGCCGGTGGGCGGGGGCGTGTCCGTCGGCGACGGGCTCAGCGTCTCGGTGGGCGTGCTGGTGGGCGACTGCGTCTCGTCGCTGGCGAACGCGCCGGGGGCCGCGAGCAGCGTCGCGGGCAGGAGGGCCGCTGTGGCCGCGGCGACCGACAGGGCGCGGCGAAGCTTCATGGAGACCTCTTCGTTCGGGGTCCGATGGAGCCGCCGGAGCGGCGGCGTCCGCGGGGCAGGCCGTCGCGGTGGCGCCGCGTCATGGCCGTGCGTTGCACGAACATGACCGATAACGCTGGCCAAAGGTTGCACACACAATCATCACATCGTGAAGTGATCTGCCTCACGGCGCGCTGGGGTCGTACGCGATGACCTGCGAAGTCGAGCCGTCGGCGGTGGTGCCGGCGGGCGGACACGTCGCCCCGTGGAGTGTCCGGCGGCGGCTGCGGGCCCGCGCGCGCACGACCGGTGGGCCGCGCGGGCGGCGGGCGGACGCGGGGTCGGCCCGGGGTGGTGAGCGCCGGGCGGCCGAGGGGGCGCCCGCCCGGCCGGGGGGAGGCGCGGGCGGGCGCGAGGCGCGAGAACCCCGTGGAGGCCGCGGGGGAGTGGCGTCCACGGGGCTCTCGGCGGTCAGCATCGGCGTCAGGGCGGCGCCGGTGCTGGGAAGCGGCGCCGGGGGGTGACGCCGCTGGTCGGGAAGGTCTTCGTGTGGTGCGGCGCGCGCACCGACGCTGAGGCCGCCGCTCGCGGTGGGTCGCACCGTCGGCGGCGGGAACGCCACCCGAACGGAACGCGGTGCGGGGGCCTTGCTCTGCATCGTGGTGGATATGCCACATCCGGCGCAACCGTTTCGACCGGATGCGGTCGGTCCCAGGCGTCCCCGGGACCGGCCGCTGGTGCGACGACCAGGCCGCTGTCCCCTGCCGTCCGGTCGCCTGACCGCAGCGAGGTCCCACGACGTGCTCCGGTCGCGTCACCACGAGGAGCACGTCTCATCGCTTCGGTCGATCCGTCCTGCCGCTGCTGGGCGCCCGATGAACAGGTACGGAAGCCACGCGTGGAACGTTCCGCCCCTGGCTGGCGCGGACACGTGGCCCAACGACAGGCCGCGCGCGCCGGTCACGCGCCGTACGGGTGACGGCTCGACGTGGCAGGCGACCAAACGATTCCGCACCCGCCGCCACACGCCCCCCAGGCCCCCGTCCCGGCACCCGTCGGGGCCCGGCCAGGCACCCGCCGGGCCCCGGCGTACGGCGGAAGGTTCAGACGCGGCCTCGGCACAGTTCGAGGAGGGTCATGGCCAGCGCGGTGCCGGGCTTGCCGAGCTGGCCCCGGTAGTGGTTGAGGACCTCCAGTTCGCGGGCGAGGTTCACCCGGCGCCCGCCGGAGGTGATCCGCTCGCGCTGGATGGCGGCCGACACGGCGGCGCGCTCCTGGACCAGGCCGATGATCCGGCCGTCCAGGTCGTCGATGCGCTGCCGCGCGTCGCGGATGACGCCGGCCGCCGCGTCCGTACGGGCCCCGGTGGCGGGGGCGGTCACGGCGGGGGCGGTCGGGGAGCCGGTGGGGGCGGTCGCGGTCGGGCTCGTGGCGGTCGGGCCGGCGGCGGTCGCCGGGGCGGGGGTGGTCGGCGTGGCGCTGGGGGTGCTCATGGGTGGGCCTGTCTCCTGGTTGGGGTTACCGGACCCCGAGGCCGACCACCGACCCGGCACAACGCACGACGCCCCGGGCCTTGGCTGGCCCGGGGCGCCTGGAAAGTCGCTCAGCTGATCAAGCAGCACGACCATGGCAGCCGGACGGGCCGGTGCCATAGGTAAAGACGAAGGTCACGTGCTTGGACATGGGTCAGAGTATGGGGCCGTTAGGATGGAAAGTCCAACCCCCCGTACCACCGCCGGAAGGCCGTCCCAGTGCCATCAGCGTCCCCCTCCGTCACCGAAGCGCACGCGCCGGACCCGGTCCTCGTCGTGGACTTCGGTGCCCAGTACGCACAGCTCATCGCCCGTCGCGTGCGCGAGGCGCGGGTGTACAGCGAGATCGTGCCGTCCACCATGCCGGTCGCCGAGATGCTCGCGAAGAACCCGAGGGCGATCATCCTCTCCGGCGGCCCGTCGTCGGTGTACGAGGAGGGGGCGCCGCGCGTCGAGCGCGCCCTGTTCGAGGCCGGGGTCCCGGTCTTCGGCATGTGCTACGGATTCCAGCTGATGGCCCAGATCCTGGGTGGCACCGTCGACGACAACGGCGCCCGGGAGTACGGGCGTACGCCGCTGGCCGTCTCCAAGTCCGGCTCCACGCTCTTCGAGGGCACCCCGGACCAGCAGAGCGTGTGGATGTCGCACGGCGACGCGTGCTCGGCCGCGCCCGACGGCTTCACCGTCACCGCCTCCACCGACGTGGTGCCGGTCGCCGCCTTCGAGAACGACGAGCGCAAGCTCTACGGCGTGCAGTACCACCCCGAGGTCATGCACACCACGCACGGCCAGCAGGTCCTGGAGCACTTCCTGTACCGGGGCGCCGGCATCGAGCCGACCTGGACCACCAGCAACGTGGTCGAGGAGTCCGTCGCCGCCATCCGCGAGCAGGTCGGCACCAAGCGCGCCATCTGCGGCCTGTCCGGTGGCGTGGACTCCGCCGTCGCCGCCGCCCTCGTCCACAAGGCCATCGGCACCCAGCTCACCTGTGTGTACGTGGACCACGGCCTGATGCGCAAGGGCGAGTCGGAGCAGGTCGAGAAGGACTTCGTCGCCGCCACCGGCGTCCAGCTGAAGGTCGTCGACGCCGAGGAGCGGTTCCTGGCCGCGCTGGCCGGCGTGTCCGACCCGGAGCAGAAGCGCAAGATCATCGGCCGGGAGTTCATCCGGGTCTTCGAGCAGGCCCAGGCCGAGCTGGTGGCCGAGGCCGGCGAGGCCGGCGAGGACGTCGCGTTCCTGGTCCAGGGCACCCTGTACCCCGACGTCGTCGAGTCCGGCGGCGGCACCGGCACCGCCAACATCAAGTCCCACCACAACGTCGGCGGGCTTCCCGACGACATCGAGTTCGCCCTGGTGGAGCCGCTGCGCCGGCTGTTCAAGGACGAGGTCCGCATGGTCGGCCAGGAGCTCGGCCTGCCCGAGGAGATCGTCCAGCGGCAGCCCTTCCCGGGCCCCGGGCTCGGCATCCGTATCGTCGGTGAGGTCACCAAGGAACGGCTCGACCTGCTGCGCGAGGCCGACGCCATCGCCCGCGCGGAACTGACCGCCGCCGGCCTCGACCGGGAGATCTGGCAGTGCCCCGTCGTGCTGCTGGCCGACGTCCGTTCGGTCGGCGTCCAGGGCGACGGCCGCACCTACGGCCACCCGATCGTGCTGCGCCCGGTCTCCTCCGAGGACGCGATGACGGCGGACTGGTCGCGCCTGCCGTACGACGTGCTGGCGCGCATCTCCACCCGCATCACCAACGAGGTCGACGAGGTCAACCGCGTGGTCCTGGACATCACGAGCAAGCCGCCGGGCACCATCGAGTGGGAGTGACCTCCCCCCTTCCGCAGCCGGCCGCGCCGCCCCCGACCAGTCCGGGGACGGCGCGGCCGTTTCGCGTGCCGGGCCGGGTTCCCGCGACGAACGCTTGACCTGAAGCATTGTTCAACTTTTACGTTGAGTGCGTCGTCGAGGCCCGCCGCATCGCGGAGGCGCCTCCATCGCCGCAGGTCACCGCCTGTTCCCCCGTACGGGGTCGCGGGCCGGGTCGCCCCCGTGAAAGACCGGTACGCGGTGGCCGCGAACGTGAGGAGAGGGACCGTGCTCAAGACGTACACCGACGAGGAACTGCTCCGGCAGCCGGTCGGCTACTGGACCGGCGTCGCCCAGGAACTGGTCGTCGGCGCCATCAACACGACCCTGGGCACCCAGGGCATCCGGCAGCCGCACTGGTGGGTGCTGAACCTGGTCGACCGGTCCGCGGCCGGGCTGACCCGCGCGGAGCTCCCCGCCGGCCTGCGGCACCACGTGGACGACTCCGTCGTCGGCGGGGTCGCCGACGAGCTCGTCGGACGGGGCTGGCTCGTCGCGGGCGAGGACGAGCGGCTCCGGCTGACGGCGGAGGGGAGCGCGGCGCTGGCCAGGCTGTGGGAACTGGTGCCCCAGACGCTGGCCCGCGTCCGGGCCGGCTTCTCCGACGCCGAGTACGTGCAGCTCATCAACCTGCTGCGACGGGTCGTGGACAACCTCGACGGCCGCACCGACCTGGACTGAGCACGCCAGCGCGGGCACGTCGGCGGACGCGCGGGGACACTGGGGGCCCGGCGAGCGAAAGGCGACGACCATGGCACAGGGACGGTGGACGACAGGCGGCGCGACCGGCGGCCCGGCGGGCGCACGACGGCGCGGCTGGCGCTCCGCGCTGGCCCCGTACGCCCTGCTGCCCCTGCGCGTCTTCCTCGGGGTGACCTTCGTCTACGCCAGCCTCGACAAGCTGACCGACGCGACGTTCCTCTCCGCCAGCGGGCCGGGCTCGATCGGCGACACGATGCGCTTCGCGCGCTCCTCCGCCGCCTTCCCCGACCTCGTCGACCTGGCCCTGAAGGCACCCACCGGATTCGGTTACGCCATCGCCGTCGGAGAGCTCGCGGTCGGCCTCGGCACGTTGTTCGGCGTACTGGCCCGGCTCGCGGCGCTCGGCGGCGCGCTGATCTCGCTGAGCCTGTGGCTGACGGTGAGCTGGTCGACGGAGCCGTACTACTACGGGAACGACCTGATCTACCTGATGGCCTGGTTGCCGTTGGTGCTGGCCGGCGCGCCGTACCTGTCCGTGGACGCGGCGCTCGCCGGGAGCCACTGGCGGCGCGGACGCCGCCGCTGGCGACGGGGCCGCCGCGTCTTCGGCTGACCGGTCGAGCGGGGCCGGGGGCGGGGGCTGGGGTGGGGCCCGTGCGTGTCGCACGGGTGACGGGCACGGCCCCGACGACGGCCCGGGGCCCCGTCCTGGTCGGGCTCGGGCCGGCCGTGTCGCCCTGGGCGGCGCTTCGCCCTGGGGGGCTGAGCCGCCTCGGGTGGTGGCCTGACCCTGGGGGCGCTTCGCCGTGGGGGTGCTTTGCCCTGGGGGTGCTTCGCCCTGGGGTGGCTTCGTCGCTGGCTGGGGGCCCGGGGCCGGTCGGTGCCGTGTCGCCGGCGGGCGGTGCGGCGCTTCGGGTGGGTCGCGAGGCGGGGCGTACCACGGCCCGCTCGTGGGCGCCACGCGGGAGCGGCCGTGGCGCACGCTCGCCGCGCGGGCCCGGGGCGCCGACCGTACGATCCCGGACCGCGTGGCCCGGGGCGGTCGGGAGGCGCCGTCAGGCGGGGCGGGGCGGGGCGCGGGGCCGGGGCGCGCTGTGCCCGTGGCGGGACGGCCGCGCCCCCACCCATCCCGGCCCGCCGGGATCGCCCGGCCCCCTGCCCGCCCCGCACCGCCCGGCCTCCTGCCCGCCCCGCGCGTCCGGCGTGCCCGTCCCGCGTGCTTGTCGCGGCCGTGACGCGGGGGTGGGGGAGGGGGGTCCCGAACGGCCTAGCGGCGTCAGCCATTAGTCAGCCCGTATGGGTGGGATAGGCCAGGTGACCGGCCCAAGGGTCCGTGTCACTGGCTCGTAGGGAGCGGCCGGCTCACGACGATGCGGCCCATGAGACCCATCTCCGAGCGCCTAGCCGCGCTCAGATCACGCGCCGGCGCCGCCGGCGTGGCATGTGCCGTGATCGCCACGGCCGTGCCCATCCTGACGTTCGGCCTGAGCGCGTCACCCGCCGCGGCGGCGCCCCTGCCGGGCGGCCTCGGCCCGTGTGTGCCGGGGTCCTGCCCCGACCCGTTCCCGCCGATCAACAACGACGCCTTTCACGGGCGGGACGACGCGATCAACATCTTCGTCGGCGACGACTTCCGGGTACGGGAGGGGGCCGCCGAGGCCGAGGGTCGCGTGGTCGTGCTCGACGACTTCGACCAGGCCAAGGGGCCGGGGCGGAGCAGCATCTACAACCTCGGCATCGTCGGGGTCGGCTCGCGCGTGCCCCCACCGGTCGACTCGGACTTCCTGACCACCGGCGGGGACGTGACGATCGCGCCGGGCCAGAGCCTCGACACCACGGGCGGCGTCGCGGGCGAAGTGGGTACCGTACGGTACGCCGGGGCGCTCTCCGGCACCGTCACGGGAACGACCGTCCAGGACGACGACGCGGCGGCCCCGTACACGGCCCTGCGGGACCAGCTCACGGCGGCCAGCCGGTGCTACGCGCGGGTGGACGGCGCGCCGCGCCCCGCCACCGGCACCGCCGTCAACCAGGGCTACCAGACCCTGTTCACCGGCGACGGGACCTCTTCGCTCCAGGTCTTCAACGTGGACTTCGACATCGCGGGCGCGGGCGGCGGCGCGCAGGGCATCGCCTTCGCGGGCATCCCGGCCGACGCCACGATCCTGGTCAACATCGTCGGCGCCGACCGCGTGATCAACACGTACAGCGGCGGCATCACCGACGACGACCCGCTGAACGCCTACCGCGAGCGGCTGCTGTGGAACTTCCCGGACGCCACCTCGGTGGGCCTGAACGGCACCGGACAGTTCCAGGGCAGCGTCCTGATGGGCGAGCAGACCTCGGAGACCACGGTGACGCTCCCGGGCGTCAACGGCCGTGTCTTCACCACCGGTTCGCTCACGCACACCAGCTCGGCGACGGGCGGCGGTGGCGGGGAGTTCCACGCGTACCCGTTCAACGGTGACCTGCCCGACTGTGGCACCGCCCCGGAGCCGACGACCGGTGCCGTCAGCGTTCTGAAGACGGACGCGGCCACCGGCGACGCGCTGGCGGGCGCCGAGTTCACGCTGTGGCGTGAGACGAACGGTACGGCCGGACTGCAGACGGACGGGGCCGACCCGGACACCCGGGTCTCCACCTGCACCACTCCCACCAGCGGTGTCTGCTCCGACGTCACCAGCCTCGGCACGTACTACTGGGAGGAGACCGCGCCACCGGACGGCTACGAGCTGCCCGCCGACCCCGTCTTCGGCCCGCTGACGCTGACCGAGGACAACGCGGACACCGGCGTCCGGGTCACGGCGGAGAACACCGCCTCGCCCGAGCCGCCGGTCACCGGTGACGTCAGTGTCCTCAAGACCGACGCCGCTTCGGGCGACCCGCTGGCCGGGGCCGAGTTCACGCTGTGGCGTGAGAGCAACGGCGTCGACGGGTTGCAGACCGAGGGCGGCGACCCGGACACCCACGTGTTGGACTGCACGACGCCGGCGAGCGGCGTGTGTGCCGACACCACCGGCCTCGGGACGTACTACTGGGAGGAGACGGCCGCACCTGACGGGTACGACCTGCCCACCCCGAACGTCTTCGGCCCGCTGACGCTCACCGAGGAGAACGCGGCGGAGGGCGTCCGCGTCGAGGCGGCCAACAGCTCCACCCCGGTGCCGCCGACGACCGGTGAGGTCAGCGTCTCCAAGACGGACGCGGCCACCGGCGACGCGCTGGCCGGGGCCGAGTTCTCGCTGTGGCGCGAGACCAACGGCACCGACGGCCTCCAGACCGGCGGGGCCGACCCGGACACCGAGGTCTCCACCTGCACCACCCCCGCCACCGGCATCTGTGCCGACACCACCAGCCTGGGGACGTACTACTGGGAGGAGACGGTCGCGCCGGACGGCTACGAGCTGCCCGCCGACCCCGTCTTCGGCCCGCTGGAGCTGACCGAGGACAACGCGGACACCGGCGTCCGGGTCACGGCGGAGAACACCGCCTCACCCGAGCCGCCGATCACCGGTGACGTCAGCGTCCTGAAGACGGACACCGAGACCGGTGACCCGCTGGCCGGCGCCGAGTTCACGCTCTGGCGCGAGACCAACGGCGTGACCGGGCTCCAGACCACCGGCGACGACCCCGACACGCGCGTGTCGGACTGCACGACGCCGGCGAGTGGCGTGTGTGCCGACACCACCGGGCTCGGAACGTACTACTGGGAGGAGACAGCCGCACCCGCCGGGTACGACCTGCCCGACCCCAACGTCTTCGGCCCGATCACCCTGACCGAGGAGAACGCCGGCGCCGGCGTACGCGTCGAGGCGTCCAACTCCGCCTCGGTCGTGCCGCCGACCACCGGTGAGGTCAGCGTGCTGAAGTCCGACTCCGAGACGGGCGACCCGCTGGCCGGGGCCGAGTTCGTGCTCTGGCGCGAGTCCAACGGCACGGCCGGGTTGCAGACCGGTGGCGGCGACCCCGACACCCGGGTCGCGGAGTGCACGACGCCGGCGAGCGGTGTGTGTGCCGAGACCACGGAGTTGGGGACGTACTACTGGGAGGAGACGGCCGCACCCGCCGGGTACGACCTGCCCGACCCCAACGTCTTCGGGCCGCTCACGCTCAACGCGGACAACGCCGACACCGGCGTCCGGATCGAGGCGGCGAACACCGCCACCTCCGAGCCGGAACCGACGACCGGTGAGGTCAGTGTTCGGAAGACGGACGCGGAGACCGGTGACCCGCTCGCGGGCGCGGACTTCACGCTGTGGCGTGAGACCAACGGGACCGACGGTCTCCAGACCACCGGCGGTGACCCGGACACCGAGGTCTCCACCTGCACCACTCCCGCGAGTGGTGTGTGTGCCGACACGACCAGTCTCGGTACGTACTACTGGGTGGAGGACGAGGCGCCCACCGGTTACGAGTTGCCGGACGACCCGATCTTCGGGCCGCTGGTGCTGACCGAGGACAACGCCGAGGCCGGCGTACGTGTCGAGGCGGAGAACACCGCCTCGGTCGTGCCGCCGACCACCGGTGAGGTCAGCGTGCTGAAGTCGGACTCCGAGTCCGGTGACCCGCTGGCCGGCGCCGAGTTCGTGCTCTGGCGCGAGACCAACGGGACCGACGGCCTGCAGACCGGTGGCGCCGACCCGGACACCCGGGTCTCCGCCTGCACGACGCCGGCGAGCGGCGTCTGTGCCGACACCACCAGCCTGGGGACGTACTACTGGGAGGAGACGGCCGCACCCGCCGGGTACGACCTGCCCGACCCGAACGTCTTCGGCCCGCTGGAGCTGACCGAGGACAACGCCGACACGGGCGTCCGGATCGAGGCGGCGAACACCCGCACCTCCGAGCCGGAGCCGACCACCGGTGAGGTCAGCGTTCTGAAGACCGACGCGGAGACCGGTGACCCGCTGGCCGGCGCCGAGTTCTCGCTGTGGCGTGAGACCAACGGGACCGACGGTCTCCAGACCACCGGCGGTGACCCGGACACCCGGGTCTCCACCTGCACCACTCCCGCGAGTGGTGTGTGTGCCGACACGACCAGTCTCGGTACGTACTACTGGGTGGAGGACGAGGCGCCCACCGGTTACGAGTTGCCGGACGACCCGATCTTCGGGCCGCTGACGCTGACCGAGGACAACGCCGAGGCCGGCGTACGCGTCGAGGCGGAGAACACCGCCTCGACCGGGCCGGAGCCGACCACCGGCGAGGTCAGCGTGCTGAAGTCCGACTCCGAGTCCGGTGATCCACTGGCCGGTGCGGAGTTCACGCTGTGGCGCGAGTCCAACGGCACCGCCGGGTTGCAGACCGACGGCGCCGACGCGGACACCCGGGTCGCGGAGTGCACGACGCCGGCGAGCGGTGTGTGCGCGGAGACCACGGAGTTGGGGACGTACTACTGGGAGGAGACGGCCGCACCCGACGGGTACGACCTGCCCGATCCGAACGTCTTCGGGCCGCTGCGGCTCAACGCGGACAACGCGGACACCGGTGTGCGGGTCGAGGCGGCGAACAACGCGTCGTCCGAGCCGGAGCCGACGACCGGTGAGGTCAGTGTTCTGAAGACCGACGCGGAGACCGGTGACCCGCTCGCGGGCGCGGACTTCTCGCTGTGGCGTGAGAGCAACGGCGTCGACGGTCTGCAGACCGTGGGAGCCGACCCGGACACCCGGGTCTCCACCTGCACCACTCCCGCGAGCGGTGTGTGTGCCGACACCACGAGTCTCGGTACGTACTACTGGGTGGAGGACGAGGCGCCCACCGGTTACGAGTTGCCGGACGACCCGATCTTCGGGCCGCTGACGCTGACCGAGGACAACGCCGAGGCCGGCGTACGCGTCAGGGCGGAGAACACCGCCTCGACCGGGCCGGAGCCGACCACCGGCGAGGTCGCGGTGCTGAAGTCGGACGCGGAGTCCGGTGCCCCGCTGGCCGGTGCGGAGTTCACGCTGTGGCGCGAGTCCAACGGCACGGCCGGGTTGCAGACCGGTGGTGCCGATCCGGACACCCGGGTCGCGGAGTGCACGACGCCGGCGAGCGGTGTGTGCGCGGAGACCACGGAGTTGGGGACGTACTACTGGGAGGAGACGGCCGCACCCGCCGGGTACGACCTGCCCACTCCCCGCGTCTTCGGCCCGCTGCGGCTCAACGCGGACAACGCCGACACCGGAGTACAGGTCGAGGCGGCCAACCACCGTTCGTCCGAGCCCGAGCCCACCACCGGTGAGGTCAGCGTCGTCAAGACCGACGCCGAGTCGGGCCGGCGACTGGCGGGCGCGGACTTCACGCTGTGGCGTGAGAGCAACGGCGTCGACGGTCTGCAGACCGTAGGGACCGACCCGGACACCCGGGTCTCCACCTGCACCACTCCCGCGAGTGGTGTGTGTGCCGACACGACCAGTCTCGGTACGTACTACTGGGTGGAGGACGAGGCCCCCGAGGGGTACGAGCTGCCCGCCGACCCGGTCTTCGGGCCGCTGGAGCTGACCGAGGACACCGCCGCCGCCGGCGTACGCGTCGAGGCTGACAACACCCGCCGCACCACGCCTGGTGGCAAGGGCTCGATCAAGCTCCTGAAGACGGACCACAAGGACGGGAAGCCGCTCGCGGGCGCCGTCTTCGAGCTGTGGCGGGAGACCAACGGCGTCAAGGGTCTGCAGACCCACGGCGACGACCCCGACACCCGTCAGGGCTCGGGCTGCTCCACCGACGAGGCCGGCGTGTGCACCTTCGACGACCTTCCGGTCGGGGAGTACTACCTCCGCGAGACGGACGTCCCCGAGGGGTACGAGCCGCCGGAGCACCCGGTCTCCGGTCCGTACGAGGTGACCAGGGAGAACAGCTCCGAGGGCGTCACCGTCAAGCTCACCAACCAGCGCGGCGAGCCGTGCAAGGGCAAGCACTGCAAGCCCCAACCCCCGTGCGACCACGGTCACCACGGTGAGCACGGCAGCAAGCACTGCCACGACGGCGAGCACAACAACGGCGGCCACCACGACAAGGACGGTCACCACAAGGACGGCGGCCACCACAAGGACGGCGGCCACCACAACAAGGACGGCCACCACAACAAGGACCACGAGCACGGCGAGAACGAGCACCACAAGAACGACAAGCACCACGAGCACGGCAAGAACCACGAGAGCAACAAGCACGACAAGCACGACAACGACAAGCACCACGAGAAGAACAAGGAAGGCGAGCACCACAAGGACAGCGCGCACGGCAAGGGCGACGAGCACCACAAGCGCCAGCCGCACGCCGACTCGCACGCCTGACCCACTCACCGGTTCGGCCGCTCAGGACTGGGCGGCCGGACCGGCCCGGTGGTGGACTGACAGGGCTCCGGAACGTTCTCCCAGGAGGTTGTGACGTGCGCCCTGTCCGTCTTCCCCGCGCCGTGGCCGCAGCAGCGGCCACGGCGCTTCTCTGTGCCGTGCCGCTCTGCGCCACACCGGCGGCGGCCGGTGCCGGCGCGGTCCCGGCCGCCGACGCCGCGTGCACCGCACCCACCGGCCCCTACCAGCGCGCGCTGGAGAAGCACCTGGGCCGACCGGTGGACGGCCGGCAGTCCACCGCTGACTGCCGGGCCATCCGCGCCTTCCAGGGCGAGCACGGCACCACACGGACGGACGGCTACGCCGACCTCGGCACCTACCGCACACTGGTCGCCGTCCAGGCGGCGCGCGACCCCAACGCCGCCGGCCACTGCCCGGTCCGCGCCTTCCGCGTCACCTGTGTGGACATGGACCGGCAACTCCTCTGGGTGCAGACCGACAACCGGCTGGACTTCGGCCCCGTACCGATCCGCACCGGCCGCGACGCCCAGGAGACCCGCCCCGGCTGGCACGAGATCTACCAGCGCAGCCGCGACCACGTCTCCACGATCTACGACAACGCCCCCATGCCGTACGCCCAGTTCTTCGACGGCGGCCAGGCCCTGCACGGCCACCCCGGCGACCTCTTCGACGGCGGCGGCTCGGCCGGATGCGTGAACCTGACCGTCGAGAACGCGGCCACGCTGTGGGACCTCCTGCACCTCAAGGACCGTCTCTACGTGTGGGGCACGAAGCCCGGCACAGCGGACTGACCCACCCCCCTCCCCGCACCCGAACGCGGCCCCGCGCGGTCGCCTGCGGCGGGCTGCACCACGCGGTTGCCTGTGCTGGGTGTCTCCGCGCTGGCGCCTGCGGCGAGCTTCACCACGCTGGTGCCTGCGGCGGGTGTCTCCGCGCCGGTGCCTGGGCCAGACATCTCCGCGCGGTCGCCTGCGGCGGGCTGCACCACGTGGTTGCCTGTGCTGGGTGTCTCCGCGCTGGCGCCTGCGGCGAGCTTCACCATGTTGGTGCCTGCGGCGCTGTCTCCGTGCTGGTGTCGGGGGCGGGTGCCTCCGTGCTGGTGTCGGTGGTGGGCTTCACCACGCCCGTTCCGTATCGCTCGGCGCCTCGCGCTGGCCTCCTGTGGCGGGGCCGCGTGTTGAACCTCGGGTTGGGCATGCCCGCGTAGCCCCCGGGGCGGGCTCTGTGTTGAGCCTCGGGTTGGGTGTCTCTGGTGTTGTTTCCTGAGGTTGAGTGTCTCCGCGCTGTTTCCTGCGGTGGGGTGTCTCCGCGCCGGTGTCTGCGCCGGGCTGCACCATGCTCTTCACCGCGTTGAGCGCCACCACGTTGTTGCCTGCGGCGCGCGTCACCATGCTGTTGCCTGCGGCGCTGTCTCCGTGCTGGTGTCGGGGGTCGGGTACCTCCGGGCCGGTTTCCGCAGCAGGCTTCGCCGCGCCGTTCCGTACGCCTGGCGCCCTGGCGCTGGCCTCTGCAGCGGGCCTCGCGTCGAGCCTCAGGTTGGGCGCCGCTGCCCGGCCCGTGGGGTGGGCTCTGTGTTGAACCTCGGGCTGGGTGTCCGTGTGTTGTTTCCTGCGGTGGGTGTCTGCGCGCTGGTGTCGGGGGTCGGGTATCCCGGCGTTGTGCCTGCGGCGAGCTTCGTCACGCGGTTCTCTGCGTAGGAGCGCCACCATGCGGCTCTCTGCGGCGCTCGTCGCCGTGCTGGCGCCTGCGGCGGTCTTCCCCGCGCTGGTCTGTTGGCCTGTCACTCCTGGCGCCGGTCTCTGCGGCGAGCTTCGTGTCGAACCCGGGCCGGGTGTGCCCGCGTGGCCCATGAGGCGGGGCCCGTGTTGGACCTCGGGCTGAGGGCCCGTGTGCTGTTTCCTGCGGTGAGCGTCTCCGCGCCGGTGCCTGCGGCGGATGTCTCCGCGCCGGTGTCGGTGGTGGGCTTCACCACGTTGTTCCGTATCGCTCGGCGCCTCGCGCTGGCCTCCTGGGGCGGGGCCGCGTGTTGAACCTCGGGTTGGGCATGCCCGCGCGGCCCCTGGGGCGGGCCGCGTGCCGAATCCGTGGTGCGGCCCACGCCCGGGACGCCCGAGCTCGTGGAGCCGTCGGGCACTGTGCGGGAGGTGGCCTCTTCCGCTGGCCGACGTGGGGGAGCGGCGCTTCACGGCTGGCTGGGCGCTCCACCGGATTCGCGCCTCTTCCACGACGCGTGACGTCGAGGGGGGCCTCCCCGTGTTGGTACGCGATGTCGAGGGGCGTTCCTCCGCCCCTGTGTGCGCGACCGTCGAGGGCGGCAGCTCCGCCCTCGACGGTCGCGAACTGACCCTGCCGGCGCCTCCGTCCGTCCCCCGAGGCGAGTGCGCCGCCCGGCGCGGCGGCATCGCGGTCGCCCAGTGCGTCGCCGGCCGCGCGGCCCCGCCGCCCGCCGACGGAAGTGGCGCCACCTCGGGGAGGGCACACCGCCGGGCAGGCACTCGCCCGTCACCGCTCCCTGCCTTCGCCCCGCCTCACCCCGCCCCGTCCCGGACGGGCGCGGGCCGTGCCCTGTCGTACGCCGCTCTGACCTCGCTCTACGCGGTGACGCACCACGCACCGCACCGCACCGGTCCGTCGTGTTGGCGTGCCGCGCGTCGTACTGACACGGATCGTCAACTGATTGATCCGCACGGGGCTGGTCGCTGTCCCGGCCCTGCGTAGGGTTTCAGGAGGGGTGGCAGCACGGCCTTCGCGCCTTCGATTCGCTGCCGCTCCGAGGCGTATGACGAGAGAGGGAGGCACACCTTGCGCGCCCTTGTGGTCGCTCATGAGGAAGCCGGGCGTCCCGTCCGGTTCGCCGATGTCGAGGAGCCCGTACCGTCCACCAGCGAGGTGTTGGTGGAGATACGGCACATCGGTCTCAACTTCGGAGAGCTGAACTACGTGCACCAGTGGCCGGCCGGCGCCGTGCACGGTCACGACGCGGCCGGCGTCGTGGTGCGCGCCACGGCCGACGGCTCGGGGCCGCCGGAAGGCACCCGCGTCGCACTGGGCATGACTCCCCACGCGTGGGCGGAACGGGTGGCGGTACATCCCGCCTCGCTCGGCACCGTCCCGGACGGCGTGGACCTGGCCGACGCCGCCACGCTGGGCATCGCCGGCGTCACCGCGCTCCGGGTACTGCGTACACGCTCCCTGCTGGCACGCGACGTCCTGATCACCGGTGCCAGCGGCGGCGTGGGGCACTTCGCCGTCCAACTGGCGGCGCTGGCGGGCGCCCGGGTAACGGCCCTCGTCGGCGCGCCGGAACGAGCCGCCGGACTCCGCGAACTCGGCGCCACCCAGGTCCTGACCGACCTGGCCGAGGCCGAGGACCGGTTCGACCTCGTCCTGGACACGGTCGGCGGGCCGCTGGTGGCCCAGGCGTGGGATTCCCTCGCCGAGGGCGGCACCGTTCACGTGGTCGGATACTCCTCGGGGCGGGACACGACGTTCCCCTCCGGAGTCCTGTTCGGCTTCGGCGAACCCCGCGCCATCACCACCTACGGCGATATGACGCCGACCGGCGGGGAGCTGACGGACCTGCTGGGCCTCATGGCCACCGGAAGGCTCGCGGCCCCGGTCGGACTGCGCGGCGACTGGCAGGACGTGGACGCCGCCGTCCGGGCGCTGTTCGCGCGCGAGGTGCACGGAAAGGTCGTCCTCGACGTGGCCTGAGCCCCCGACCGAGACCCCGCGCCCCCTCTGTCCGCCTGTCCGTCTGCCCCTCTGTCCGTCCGTCCGGGGGGCCGGGCGGCGCCCGTGGTGCTGGCGGGTTCGCGGTGGTGGTGGGTAGTTCGCGACCTGGGTGGCTCGCGGTGCTGGGCGGCTCGTGGGCCGAGAATGGTTCGCGGTGCTGTGGTTCGCGGTGCTGGGGGGTCGCGACGGTGTCCGGCCCGGGGTGGTTCGCGGGGGCGGGTGGCGGGTGGCTCGGGGTGGTGGGTGGTTCGTGACGGTGGCCGGCTCCGGTGGCTGGCTCGGGGCGGTGGGCTGATCGCGATGGTGGACGGCTCCTGGCGGCTCGCGGCCGTGGGTGGTTCGTGGCGCTGGGTTGTTGGCGACGGCAGGTGGCTCGCGGCGGTGGACGGCTCGCGTGGTGAAGGAGGAAGGGACCCATGGACGTGCTGGCGGAGGTCCTGCGTGTCGCGGGTGCGCGTGGGGCGCTCGGGGTCGTGTTGAAGGCCGGGGGAACCTGGGGCCTGTGGCTGGACTCCTCTCCCGGAGCGGTACTGCACGTGGTCTCGCGCGGTGAGCTGTGGCTCCACGTCGCGGGCGAGAAACCTCTTCACGTGCGGGCCGGAGACGCTGTCCTGGCACCGCCGGGCACCGCCCACGGGATAGCCGGCGGCGCCAGCGTGACGATGGGTTCCTGCGACCGCGAGGCGGCGGCACGGTCGTTCGGCGACGGCCGTGCCCTGCGCATGGGCTCAGCACCGGTGCGTACGGAAGTGATCGTCCTGCGCTACGAGCAGGACCCGGAAGTGACGACACCGGTGCTGACCTCCCTCGCCCGGCCGATGCACGTCACAGCCCGCCAGAACGCGCAGTTCAGACGAACCGTCGAACTCCTCGCCGCCGAGCTGGCACACCCGCAGCTCGGCACCACCGCCGCCGTCAACAGCATCGTCGACCTCCTGCTCGTCCAGTTCGTACGCGCCTGGCTGGCCCGCCACCCGGAGGAGCGGTCCGGCTCGTGGCTGGGAGCGATGCGCGACCCGGTCGTGCGCGACGCCCTGGCACGCGTCCACTCCCAACCGGAACACCCCTGGACCACGGAGACCCTGGCCGCCGCGACGAACGTCTCCCGGGCGACGCTGTCCCGACGCTTCCGCTCCGCCCTCGGACAGACGCCGGGCGCGTACGTGACGCGGTGGCGCATCGACCTCGCGTCCGTCCGACTCCGCGACACCGACGAGCCGGTCGAGTCGATCTCCAGCGCGGTCGGCTACGCCTCCCCGCACGCCTTCAGCCGCGCCTTCAGACGTGCCCGAGGCACGGCCCCGGGGGAGTACCGCGCTCGACTCCGCCGTTGATCGCGGGGGAGACCACCACCAGCGCCCCCCCGAGCACGAGCACGAGCGCGCCCCGGGCAGCCGGGCGAGGGCTGCACCACCCCCGTCACCGCCGACCGACCCGCCGCCCACCCCTCGACCGAGCTGGCCGCCCACCCCACGCCCACTGCTCCTCCCCACAGCAACCACCTTGCCTATCCCGGTTGTCCCGCCGGTCACCTGCCATCCCGGCTGGCCCCCTCGCCCCAGCTGGCTCCCACTGCCCTGCTCGCCGCGATTGGCCTGCCAGCCTTGTCCTGTCCCACCCCAACCGACTCGCCTCGCCCGGCCGAAACCCGGACCGCCACTCCACCGCCCACCGCCCATCACCTCGTTGGACCTTGCCGCCTCCTCGCCTCGCCGCCTCTTCACTTCCTCGCCTAGCGAGCGCCTCGCCGTGGCAGCCCCTCGCCTTGGCAGTCCCCGTCTTGCTGAGCCCTCGCCTCGCCGGCTCTTCGCCTCCCGACACTCCTGGCCCCCGTTGCGGCCGACGCCCTGCGTCCCGCCTCGCCTCGCGCCTCCCGCCTCGCTTTGGCGGCCGGGCCGGCCCCCGCCCCCGGCTCTGGCCCAGGCCACGACGATCACCGTGGCGGGCTTCGCCCGGGTGAATCCGGCACGCATCCCAGACGGAGCTGCGGGCCGTCAGTCCCCGGGACCGGCTGAGGAGTCGGTGCGCGGCCCCGTGTCGGGTGTGGCGTCGGTGGCGGGCGCGGTGGCCGGACCGCCGTGGTCCTCGGCTTCGGCGGCACGGGGTATGGCCTCGGCGTCGGGCGTGCCGGTTATGGCCTCGGGGCTGGCGGTGGTCCCGGTTGCCCCGGTGGTGGGCCTGGCGCTGGGGGTGGCTTGGGTGCCGGGTGGGGTGGCGTTGGTCGCGCCGGCGTTCGGTGTGGACCGAACATCTGAGGCGGCGGGCACGGTGGGTCCGGCCGGAGTCGGCGTCTCGGTACCGGGGCTGCTGCCCGAGGCGGTCTCGGGACCGGAGCTCGTGGGAGCGCCGGCTGTGGTGGTGGCGTCGGGAGCGAGGGCCGTGGTGGTGGCGGGCGCGGCCTGGGCGTCTGGGGCGGATGTCGTGGCGCCGGAGGTCGTGTGGGTGGTGGGGCCGGAGGCCGTAGTGGAGGTGTCGGCGGGGGGTGTGGCAGGTGTGGCTCCTTCCGTTGGGGGTTTCGGGCGTCGTGTTGCTCGGGGGCGTGGGGCCTGCCCCGTGTGTGGTTCTCCGCTGGCCTGTGTGGGAGGTCGCTCCGGGTGGGAGGTGCGCAGCGCCTCGTGGCTGTCGAGGAACCAGGTCATGGGCAGGTCGTTGAGCGGCGCCGGCGGGGGCGCCGCGGTCTCGGTGTGTCGGGCACGGCGGCTGCGGCGACGTGCCGCGTGGGTCACCGCCGTGACGGTCGCGGCCAGCACCAACCCCACGCCGAGCGCCGCCAGCAGCGCGAAGGGGGGCGGGTCCCAGCTGCCGGCCGCGTCCAACCCGTACCCCAGCCCCACCGCGAGGGCCGTGACGCCGGTGACGAGCCGGCCCGGTTCGAAGGTGTGCCGTTTCATTCCCGCACCACCGCCACCTGTCCCACACCCACATCGAGGTCGAGCACGAGCGTGCCCCGCGTCTTGGCGGCCGGCAGCGGCTTGCCGCCGGCCCGGGGGTGGAGCGTCGCCTCGTGCGAGCGGCGGGGCGCCACGTCCACGTCGCTGCCCGGGTCACCCGGCAGCTGGATGTCGCCCAGCCCCACCGCCACGTCGAGGCGCAGCGTCACATCCGCCGGCACCGTCACCTTCAGTTTGCCCGCGCCGACCGAGGCGTGTGTCGCGAGCGTACGGCCGCGTCCCGGGCGCAGGGCGGTCAGGTCGAGCCTGGCGTACCCCGTGCCCAGTTCGTACCGATCGCGCAGGTCGGACGCCGAGGTCGCCTGCCAGGTCCGCTCCCGCCAGTCGGCCGTGACCGACTTCGGCAGGGCCGCGGCACCGGCGAGCATCGCGGCCGTCAGCACCACCGACACCATGGTGCCGCCGCTGGTGCGTCCGTACAGGCTGCTGACCACGAGCCCGAGGCCGAACACGGCCAGCGCGCACGCCAGCCCGATCTCCAGGCTGGTGCCGAGCGGTTGGGCGCTCCAGGTGGTGCTCGTGCCGATGATGGCGGCGCACGCGGCGAGCAGGAACGTCCGGCCGCCGATGCCCTCGCCGCGCGGAGCGGGCGGCGGGGTGACGGACGAGCCCCGGTGCACGTAGGGGGTGTCGTCGGGGCCCCAGAGATAGGTCGTGATGGGGGTGGGGGTGCGGGTGATGCTCGGCAGCCCCGTCGTGCCGTCCTTGACGATCGGGTCGCGCCACCAGGACGGGGCGCCGGGCGCGGGTGGTGCCCGCGTCTCGGGTGGCGCGTCGGCCACCGCCTGGGCCGTCGCCGGGTCCACCGCCCCGTCGCCCTCGGCCTGGCGTCGGTGCCGCGACCAGTACCCCGCGCCGACCGCGGCGAGCGAGACCATCATGGCGAACGCCACGATGCTGCCGTTGTTGAGCATCGACAGGAACAGACCGCACCCCACCAGGGCGAGGAGCACCGCCGTCAACGCCGGGCCCTCCACGCGGCCGGACAGCAGCCGCCGACCCTCGTTCTCCTCCTCGCCGTACCAGGGGATGAGGAGCCAGGCGAATCCGTACGCGACCAGGCCGAGGCCGCCCGCGGCGCTGAGCACGGCGAGCACCACGCGGAAGATGACCGGGTCCAGGTCGCAGTACCGGCCGAGGCCGCCGCACACCCCCGCGATGACCTTGTGCTCGCGGCTGCGCCGCAAGGGGTCGCGCGCGGGCGGCCCGGTCTCGGCGGCCGTGGCGCCCCCGGGCCTGGCCCGGGGCTTCGCGGCGCCGTCCTCGGCGGTGGGTGCGTCGGTCATGACCCCATGGTGTCAACCCCGTCCCCGAGATGGCATCCGGCCACAACCCTGGCCGTTCCCTGAGATCCCGCCACCCCCGTCCCCCAAGGGGCGCACGCCCGGGGCGTACCCCCGTCGATCGACGGGGATCGTGGGGCGTGAGCGCCGCCCACACGATGCGGAGGATTCGATTCCACGCTGTCTCGGGCTGCCCGTGGGCCCCGCCGAAAGGGCACGACGCGCGACGCGACGAGGGAATACGGCATGAGGGCGGCTATCGTGGCCGTTCGAACGGTGCCGGGGGAAACAGAGGGGTGTGCGGTGTCGGACGAGGGGCGGTTGGTCGCCGAGCGGTACCGGCTGGCGGAGCGGATCGGCCGCGGCGGTATGGGCACCGTGTGGAGAGCCGCCGACGAACTGCTGGGCCGTCAGGTCGCCATCAAGCAGTTGCACATCTCCCCGCACCTGGCCGATGACGAGCTGGCCACGATGTACGAGCGGACGCGGCGCGAGGCGCGCAGCGCGGCCCGTATCGCGCATCCCAACGTCGTCGTGGTCCACGACGTCGTGGACGACCGTGGCGTGCCGTGCATCGTGATGGAGTACGTGCCCTCCACCACGCTCGCCGACGTGCTCAAGCGCAAGGGCCGTATCGAGCCCGAGGAGGCCGCCCGGATCGGCCGGGGCATGATCGCCGCCCTGCGGGCCGCGCACGCGGCGGGCGTCCTGCACCGGGACGTCAAGCCGGGCAACGTGCTCCTGGGCACCGGCGGTCACCACGACGGCGGCTACCAGGGGCACGCCGACGCCACCGGTGACGCGGCCGGCGCCACCCCCTGGCCGGGCGGTCGGTCCGGCACCCGGGCGACCGGCGGTGGCCCGCTCGGCGACGGCCGCGTGGTGCTCACCGACTTCGGCATAGCCGTCGCCTCCGGCACCTCGACCCTGACCAAGACCGGCGAACTGGTCGGCTCCATCGACTACGTGGCCCCCGAGCGCGTCAAGGGCGGCAAGCCGGGTCCCGCCTCCGACCTGTGGGCGCTGGGCGCGACGCTCTACCAGGCGTTGGAGGGGCGGCCTCCGTTCCGTAAGGACACGGCGTTCGAGACGGCGTACGCCATCGCCGTCGACGAGCTGCCCCCGCTGCGGTACGCCGGCGTCCTCGGGAGGCTCGTCGAGGCGCTGCTCGCCAAGGACCCCGAGGCGCGGCCGACGGCGGAGACGGTGGAGTGGACCCTGCGGGCCGCCGCCGCCGACGCCGAGACGGAGCTGATGCGGTCCTCGCTGCTGCCCGAGCGGGGCGGCGCCGGGCGCGCCACGCCCGAGGCTGTCGCGCCCCCCGCCGTGGCCGAGACCATCGACCCCGCGCCGGACACGGCTCCGACCCAGGTCAACGGCGGTGTGCGGGCCGCTGGGGCGACGCGTGGCACGGGAGGTGGTTCGGCCGCCGAGGCCTCACCAGGCACCGCCTCGGCCCCCGCCCACACGCCGACGCCAACCCCCGCGCCAGGCCACACCGACGGCGGCACCGCTCCCACCCACTGGCGCACCGACCCCCGGCAGCCCCACCAGCCCCACCAGCGGCAGGCCCCAGCCACCCAGCAGCAGTCGCACCCGCAGCAGCCGCAGTACCAGCACCAGTCCCCGGCCCGCCAGCAGCCGCAGGCCCCTCACGGGCAGTCCGCTCAGGCGTCGCACCAGCAGTCCCCCGTACACCGGGGCGGCCATCCCGCCCCTGGGGGGAGCGGCTCGGATTCGGCGACCACCACGCCCACCGCCGTTGGCGCGCCGCCCGCCCCGAACGGGAAGCGACGCGGACGGGCGACGCTGTGGGGCGCGGTGACCGTGGCCCTGGTCGCGGCCGTGGCCGGTGCCGTGGTCGTGTACCTGGCCGTGCGGGACGACGGCAAGGACGGTGTGCGCGCCGGCGGAGGGCAGAGCGCGCCCCAGACCCCAGGTGGCGGGAAGAGCCCGTCCACGACCGCCGCGCCGCGCCCCAAACCGGCCCCGGTGCCGGAGGGCTACCGGCTGGTCCACGAGGAGGACCTGGGCGTCGCGTTCCCGGTGCCGGAGGGCTGGACCCGCAAGTCGGGCACCGGCGAACAGGTCGACTACGTGGACCCCACCGGCAAGGTCGGCATAAAGATCAACGTGCTGGACTTCGCCACCGACGACCACCTGGAGCACTTCGAGGAGGTCGAGACGCAGTGGCGCGAGCGCGAACCCTCGCTCAAGCGGCTGCGCATGCAGCGCACGACCTTCCGTGGCTCGGAGGCCGCCATCTGGGAGTTCTCCTTCCGTGGCTCGGCCAGGGAGTTCCGGGGCATCGACCTCGGCTTCGGCGAGGAAGGCAAGGAGGAGTACGCCATCTACGTGTCGGGGCCGAGCGCCGAGTGGTCGCAGTACCGGCCCATCTTCGACGTCATCAAGGACAGCTTCCACACGGCCGACGACGTGAAGAACGCGAAGGGCGAGGGCGGCGTGGGCGGCGGCGACTCCGAGTAGTCCGCGACCCCACCGCCCTTCGTCCACCCACCCCTCCGGGTCGCCCGGGGGCGGCGTCGGGCCCGCCGGGCCAGGTGCCGCAAGGCCCGTGCCCGAGGCCGGACGGGGGCGCTCGACGGGGTTCGGGTGAGCGCCCCTGGGAGGACCTCCGGGTTCCTGGGCCCCTGGATCAGGGACAGCCCTGATGTCCCGGCCACGGCCCTCGTGTGACGATCAGTACATGACGGCCGCGGCATCCTCCACCGAACCACCCCTGCGCAAGCTGTATCGCAGCGCGGAGGGGCGGATGCTGGGTGGCGTCGCCCGTGGCCTGGCCGGCCATCTCGGGCTGCCGGTCTCCTGGGTGCGCATCGTGTTCGCCGTGATGCTGATGGCCGAGGGGTTCGGCGTCCTGCTGTACGCCCTGTTCTGGTTCGTCGTCCCGCTCGGCGTCGGCGGTGTGGAGGCCCCCCGGCCCGCGCACGTCACCGGCCGCGACGGCAAGCGCAGACTGCTGGCGCGCAAGCCGGACAAGGGCCAGATCTTCGCCCTGATCGCGGTCGTGGCGGGGATGGCCATCTTCGTCAGCAGCTTCCAACTCGGCCGCGCCAACGCCTACGTCTGGCCCCTGCTGCTGATCGGCGCGGGCGTGGCGCTGGTGTGGCGGCAGGCGGACAACGCGCGGCGGGCCCAGTGGGCGGAGCTCAGCCGCCGCAAGCGACTGTTGCCGATCGCGCGCGGCGCGGCGGGCGTCGTGCTGGTCAGCGCCGGGGTGACCGGCATCGTGGTGATGCAGGGCTCGGCCCGGCACCTGGGCGCGGTGCTCCAGGCCGCGCTGGCCGTCCTGGTGGGTATAGCCCTGCTCGCCGGCCCGTACCTGGTGCGGATGGCGCAGGACCTGTCCGAGGAGCGGCTGATGCGCATTCGGGCCCAGGAGCGCGCCGAAGTCGCCGCCCACGTACACGACTCGGTGCTGCACACCCTCACCCTGATCCAGCGCAACGCCGAGGACGCGCGCGAGGTCGCCCGGCTCGCCCGAGCTCAGGAGCGGGAGCTGCGCGCGTGGCTCAACCGGCCGGAGGGCCGGGGCAAGGAGGAGGTCGACGAGCCGGCGACGCTGGCGGACGCGGTCAAGCGCGCGGCGGCGGAGGTCGAGGACTACCACGGCGTGCCGGTCGAGGTGGTGTGCGTCGGCGACTGCCCGCTGGACGAACGGCTGGGGGCGCAGATGCAGGCCGCGCGCGAGGCGATGGTCAACGCGGCCAAGTACGGTGGCGAGGGCGGCGCCGTGCAGGTCTTCGCCGAAGTCGAGGGGCGTACGGTCTTCGTGTCCGTACGAGACCGAGGGCCCGGCTTCGACCTGGACGCGGTGCCGGACGACCGGATGGGCGTCCGCGAATCGATCATCGGCAGAATGCAGCGCAACGGCGGGACGGCGAGGCTGCGCTCCGCGCCGGACGGGGGCACCGAAGTGGAACTCGAGATGGAGAGGGTCGCGACATGACCGAAGGCGTGACGGGCACCGGCGGCAGTGGCGGCACCGGCGACGCGACCGGGGGCGAGCGCCACGTCAGGGTCGTGCTGGTGGACGACCACCGCATGTTCCGCACCGGCGTGCAGGCCGAGATCGGTGCGACCGACCGTACGGGCGTGGAGGTGGTGGGCGAGGCGGCCGACGTGGACCAGGCCGTCACCGTCATCGCCGCCACCCGCCCCGAGGTGGTCCTGCTCGACGTCCACCTGCCCGGAGGCGGCGGCGTCGAGGTGCTGCGCCGCAGCGCCGCGATGATGGGGGACGCGGCGAACCCGGTGCGTTTTCTGGCCCTGTCGGTCTCCGACGCGGCCGAGGACGTCATCGGTGTCATCAGGGGCGGCGCCCGTGGTTACGTCACCAAGACCATCACCGGCACCGACCTGGTGAACGCGATCTTCCGGGTGCGGGACGGGGACGCGGTGTTCTCGCCACGGCTCGCGGGCTTCGTGCTCGACGCCTTCGCCTCCACGGACGCGCCGCCGGTGGACGAGGACCTGGACCGACTGACCCAGCGTGAGCGCGAGGTCCTGCGGTTGATCGCGCGGGGTTACGCGTACAAGGAGATAGCCAAGCAGCTGTTCATCTCCGTGAAGACGGTCGAGTCCCACGTCTCCGCCGTGCTGCGCAAGCTCCAGCTCTCCAACCGCCACGAGCTGACCCGCTGGGCCACCGCGCGCCGCCTGGTCTGAACGACCACTGGCCCGCGCACACCCGGTGCCGCGCCTGCCCCCGAGGGGCAGGGCCCAGGCACCCACGTGCGGGGCGCCTCCGAGCAGCGGGGCCGGCCCGGGCGAAGGCCGGCCCAGGGCAGCGGCCAGCCCAGGGCGCCCAGTCCAGGGCAGCCAGTCCAGGGCGGTGGGGCCGAGGACTGCTCGACCGGGCAAGGGGTGAGCCGGGCCGGAGGACGGCGGGGTTCCGACAGACGCGGGGGCGGCGGGCCTGCCTCCCGGGCCCGCTCCGGCCCGCAGCCGTCGCCTTCCCGTGCCGGACCTGTCCCCCGTGGCGGACGCGCCCTCGCGCTGGACGCGCCCTCGCGCTGGACGCGCCCTCGCGCTGGACGCGCCCTCGCGATGGGCGCCCCCCCGCGATGGACGTACCTCCGTGACGTGGCTCGGGCCCCGGTCCGCGTGGGCGTCGCCCCTCAGGGGCGGTAGACCTCGCCGGGCTCGGGTACGGCGGGGGCCATGAGCTGGGGCACTGTCACGAACGTGAACCCGCGTTGGTGCAGGGCGTCGATGATGCCGGGCACGGCGGGCACCGTACCGTCGTAGATGTCGTGCAGCAGGATGATCCCGTCCCGGTCGGCCTGGTCCAGGACCCGCTTCTTGATCAGCGCGGAGTCCGTCGTGGAGTAGTCCTTGGCGGTCACGCTCCACAGCACCTGGGAGAGGCCGAGTTCCTTGCTGACCTTGGAGACGTCCTTGTTCGTACGGCCCTGCGGCGGGCGCATGAGGGTGGGCTTGTGCCCCGTTATCTCCTCTATCGCGTCCTGGGTGAGCGCCAGCTCCTTGCGGGCCTCGTCGGGTTCGAGATCGGTCAGTCGGGGGTGTGACCAGGTGTGGTTGGCCACCTCGTGCCCCTCCTTGGCGATGCGGCGTACGAGGTCGGGGTGCTTCTTCACGTGGTTCTTGCCGAGCAGGAAGAACGTCGCGGGGACCTTCTTCTCCTTCAGGGTGTCCAGGAGCTGCCCGGTGTCCTTGCCGGGGCCGGCGTCGAAGGTCAGCGCGATGCACTTGGCCTTCGCGCAGTCCACCGAGCCCGGCTTCGCCAGGGCGTCCTTCTCCTTGGCGTCGTCGCTGGCCTTCGACCGGGCGGACGCGGGCGACGTCGCGTCGCTCGTCGCCGACGAGCAGCCGCCGAGTACGAGGGCGAGGGAGAGCGCGCCGACCGTGGCCGCCGCCGTGCCCGACGCCCGCCGCGCCCGGGACCGAGATCGCCACCCTCGGGGGACGGACGCGCCGGAGGCGTCGAGGGAGGCACGGGCAGGGGTGGGGGGCGTGCCGGGTATGGCGGGTTCAGAAGGCATGCCGAGCACTGTACAAGTTGTGTATACATGAAGTTCATACACCCCCCTCCGCGTGTTCCTCACCCGTCGGTGGCGGGTGGGGGGAGCGTCGCGGCGCACTTGTCAGTGCCACCGCCTAGCGTGCTCGCATGTACTCCCTGAGCCGAGGCCGGTTGGGCCACGACCGTTACTGCGAGGAGATCGTCGTCCAGACCGGTCTGCTGCGGGCCGCCATCGCCGAGGCGGACATGGCGGCCCCCGTGCCCTCGTGCCCGGGCTGGAACGTCGGTCAGTTGCTCCGCCACCTCGGTGGCGGCCAGCGCTGGGCCGAGCAGATCGTCCGCACCCGGGCGACGGAGCCCCCGCCCGACGACGACTTCCGCGACCTGACGCCGTACGCCGACGAGGACGCCGCCGAGCTCGACGACTGGCTGGCCGACGCGGCGGCCGGTCTCGCGGACGCGCTCCGCGAGGCGGGGCCCGACGCGCGGTTGTGGACCCCCGTCCCGGGGCAGGGCACCGCCTTCTACGCCCGCCGCTTCGTCCACGAGACGGCCATCCACCGCGCGGACGCGGAACTGGCGATCGGCGCCGCGTACGAACTCGCCCCGGAGGTCGCCGGCGACGGCCTCGACGAGTGGCTTGAGCTGGGCTCGCTGCCGATGACGCTCGACGTCCGCCCACGCCAGCGCGAGCTGCTGGGGCCGGGCCGCACGGTGCGCCTGCACGCGAGCGACCTGCCGGCCGACACCGCCCCCGGCGCCGACTGGTTGGTGGACCTCACGGGCGAGGCGATCACCTGGCGGCGTGCGGCCCAGCCGGCCGCGGTGACGGTGCGGGCACCGCTGACGGACCTGCTGCTGATCGTCTACCGGCGGCGCCCGCCGACCCCGTCCCCGAGCGTCGAGATCACCGGCGACACCGCACTCCTGGACTTCTGGCTGGACCGGATCGGCTTCGGCTGACCCCCGCCACCCCCTCGGAAACCCCCGCCCACCACCCGGTCGACACCCCGGCCCCTTGAGGAGCCCTGGACCCGCCCCGGCCGCCGCCCCGCCGCCCCGGGGAGCCCGCGCCTGGCCACCCGGCCGCGCCCGAGGCCCCGCCCGCGTCATCGAAGCCGCACTCCCGCCGCCCCGTGGCCGGGCCCCGCCCAGGGCTCGCGCCCAGTCGAAGCACGCCGCACCCCCTCGGAAACCCACGCCGCGCCACCCGGCCTCCCCCCGGGGCCCAGCCCGTACCGGCGAAGCCGCCACTCCCGCCGCCCCGTGACACCGGCCCCGCCGCGAACGCTCGCCCCTCACCGAGGCGCGCCCCCCGCCCCACCCCGCCGAAGCCGCCGCCCCCACCGAGGCGCGCCCCCCGCCCCGCCCCGCCGAAGCCGCCGCCCGCCGCGCGCCCGAACCCCCACCTGCCCCCGAGCCTCCGCCCCGGCCCCGCCGACCCCGCCGCCCCCCAGGAAAGGCGGCGGGCCCCTACGCCGCGTTCGGCATCCATCCGCCGTGGAAGCCCAGGGGCACGCGTACCGGGAGTTGGACGCGGGCCAGGGGTTCGCCCGAGAAGTCCTGGGCGGCCAGGACGATCAGGTCCGTCGCGCCCCGGTCGGGGTCGTGGGCGTACGCCAGCACGTAACCGTCGTCCTCGCCGCGCCCGCCGGCCGGTTCTGGCGCGGCACTCCCGCCCGACGAGCTCGCGCGGGGCACGAACACCGGCTCGCTGACGGCCGCCCCGCGCGGGAAGCGGTGGACTTCGCTGGTGCCGCGCACCACGTCGTGCTTGATCAGCGTGTTGGTGAAGGCGTGGTCGGACGGTACGCCCGCCAGGCCGCCGTAGGCCCGCCACATGTCGGCGGCGTAGGCGGTGTACGCGTAGCGGTACGGGCGGGAGACCAGGTCCTCGCGCAGCCGGGGGAACTCCTGCGGCCGGTCGTCCAGCGGCCGCACCCGTACCCGGCCGCGCCGCAGGTCGATCGTCCAGCGGTTGAGCGTCGGCGGGCCGGCGGCGGCGGGGCCGCCGAGGCGCCCCGCCGCGTGGAACGGCGCGGGCATCGACGTGACGTCCACGACGACGGTGTCGCCCTCGTCGTACGCGTTGAGCGTGTGCGAGTAGTAGAGCGGGTCGATGTCGAACCAGCGCGCCTGGCCGCCCGCCCGGGGCAGCACGCCGATCCGGGTCTGCCGCCGCTTGTTCCACACGTAGGGCACGGTCGCGCCGCGCGCCGCCGCGTCGGCGTCGAACGTCAGCGGCACGTCGAAGATCACCACGTGTCGCGCGGTCAGCGCGAAGTCGTGCACCATCGGGCCGCCCGGCAGCGGCACCTCGGTGGTCCGCGCCACCCGACCGGTCCGGTCCACCACCAGGTGTCGCACGAAGCTCCAGGTCGGGTCGTACGCCACGGCGTGCAACTCCTGTGCCAGCGCGTCGTACTTGGTGTGCGCCGTGAAGGCGCCGTCCAGCGTGCCCCGGAAGTCGCAGGTGCCCACCGTGCGCAACTCCTCGTCCAGCACGTACGGGCGCGGCCCGCCCTCCTGGAGCGCGAGGGCCCGCCCACGGAAGCTGATGACGTGCGTGTTGGCCGGGAAGTCGGCGGGCGGCTCGGGCCACGGGTAGGGCTCGCCCAGCTTCCGGGCCACCGACCGCGAGCGGATCCACCGGTTGCGGTACCACTCGGCCCGCCCGTTCCGCAGCCGCACCCCGTGCACCATGCCGTCGCCCTGCATCCAGTGGTGCGCCCGAGGGTCCTCCAGGCCCAGCGGGTTGGGCCCGTTGCGCAGGTAACGGCCGTCCAGGTCGCGCGGAACGCGCCCGACGACGGGCAGGTCGTACGCGGTGACCTCCTCCGTCACCGGTGCGAGAGCCCCTTCGAGGAAGGGCCGCCGCCCCGCCCCGGCCGGCCCCTCGGGCGGGAGGCCCCCGGCCCCCGGCGCCGTTCCCGGCGCCGCCTTCGCGCCCGCCGCCCGCGCCGCGCCCGCCGCCGGCCCGCCGAGCGCCGCCAACGCGCCGACCGCCGCGGCCCCGCGCATCACCGTGCGCCGGCTGTGCTCACCCATGTTCGTCCCCGCCCCTCGTCGGTGCCCTCGCCGCGCCCCCGCCACCCCACGCGGGGTGGCGGGCGGTCGCGATCCGTTGCCCTCCGACTGTGCGGCCTGACCAGGGGCGGAAGCAGTAGGGCCCGGCGGCGTCTACGGGTGGCGCTAGGCGGGTACGCGGAAGGTGGCGCCAGCCCCCTTGCGCCGTGGCCGGGTCAGTCCTCGCCGCGCCACAGGTCGGGGCCGAAGACCTCGTAGTGGACGCGGTGGGCGGGCAGACCCAGGGCGCGCAGCGTGGTGCGGGTGGTGCGCAGGAAGGGCAGGGGGCCGCAGAGGTAGGCGGTGGTGTGGGTGAGGTCGGGCAGCGGAAGGGCGGTCAGGTCGACACGCCCGGTGCGCTCGGCGGGCCAGGGGCCGGTGGGCTCCTCGTACCACAGGTGGGCGACGGCGCCGGGCAACTTGCGGATCGCGGTGTCGAGTTCCTCGCGGAAGGCGTGGCTGGCCTCGGTGCGGTCGCCGTGGACGACGGTCACCGGCCGGGCCGAACCCGTGGTCAGCAGGTGGTCGAGCATGCCGATCAACGGGGTGCAGCCGATGCCCGCGGAGACCAGCAGCAGCGGGCCGCCCTCGTCCGCGTCGAGCGTGACGTCCCCGAACGGCAGGCTCACCCGCAGGAGGTCGCCGGCGCGCACGCGGGCGTGCAGGTGGGTGGAGACCGCGCCGTCGGGTGTGGCCCCGGCCTCGCCGGCGACCGCCTTGACCGTCAGGCGCAGCCCCTCGGGCCGGGCGGCGCTCACGCTGTACTGGCGTATCTGGTGTGCCCCGTCGTCCAGTTCGACCTGTACGGAGACGTACTGGCCGGGCCGGGTGGGCGGCGGCGGGGTGCCGTCGGCGGGGCGCACCACGAAACTCACCACACCCTCGGCCTCGGCGACGCGGTTCACCACGCGGTACTCCCGCCACACGTCGCCCTCCTGCACACCGGCCGCCGCGTACAGCCGCCCCTCGACGGCCAGCAGCGACTCGGCCATCAGCCAGTAGACCTCGTCCCAGGCCGCGGCCACCTCGGCGGTGACGGCCTCGCCCAGCACCTCGACGATGGCCGCGAACAGGTGGGTGTGCACGATGGCGTACTGGGGGCGGGTGACGCCGAGCGAGGTGTGCTTGTGGGCGATCCGGCCGAGCAGTTCGTCGGGGGTGGCGGACGGGTCTTCGACCAGCGTCGCGGCGTACGCGGCGAGCGCGCCGGCCAGCGCCTGCCGCTGGGTCCCGTTGGCCTGGTTGCCCCGGTTGAACAGGTCGCGCAGCAGCTCGGGGTGCGCGGCGAACAGCCGCTCGTAGAAGCGCGTGGCGATGTCGTCCAGGCTCGCGCGGACGGCGGGCAGCGTGGCGCGAACCGTGTCGGCCGACTTCGGGGACAGCATGAGCTCCTCCAAATGAGTATCTGAGATTCGTCTTTTAGGGCGTGGGGCTCGACGCGAAGGTCGGCCCGGGTGGGGGCGTGGCGACGTGACCGGGCACCGGCCGGCGGCGGGGCGCGGGCGGGTGGGCCCGCTGCGCGACATCGGCCGTACGGAGGTGGCCGAGGAGGGGGTGAGGTGTGTGGTGAAAGGGGGGTGAGTGTTAGGTGGGGCGCGGTGTGAGAGCCAGCAGGACGGGGCCGGTCGGCGGGGACACGAGGTGGTCGATGGTGAGCGGGTCGAGCGTGGCGTAGAACGCCTCCTGCGCCTGGCGCAGCGCCGTCCGTAGTCGGCACGCCGTGCGCAGCGGACAGGGCGGGTCGTCCTCGCAGCCCACCACGTCGCCCGTGCCCTCCAGCTCGCGCACCAGCCAGCCGAGCGAGGCGGACCGACCGGTCGCGGTCAGGGCCAAGCCGCCGCCCCGGCCCCGCCGGGCCTCCACGACCCCGAGATGGCGCAGCCGCGTGACGACCTTCGCGGCGTGGCTGTACGGCACGGCGACGGCGTCGGCCACCTCGCGGGTGGTCGGCGCGCTCTCCGCGTCGAGCACCGCGAGGCGCATCGCGACACGGAGTGCCAGGTCGGTGGCCTTGGTCAGTCGCACACCGCGAGTCTACTGAATGCACATCTGAGACTCGTCTTTGGGGGTGGGTCAGCCGTCACGCCCGGCGGGGCGGCCGTCACGCGAGGCCGGCCGCCCCGTCCGCACCAGGTCGGCCCCGGCCGGCCCGCGCGTGCCCGCGAACCCGGCCCGCCCTCGTCCCCGGCCCGCCCGCGCGTGCCCCTGCCCCCGGCCCGTCCTCGTCCCCGGCCCCGCTTCGGCCCCGGCCCGCCCCCGGCCGGGCGGGCCCACCTCACACCGGCGACCGTCGGCCACCCCCGGCCCCCGTCGTTCCCGGCCGCCGGCGCGCGCCGGCGCTCACGCCGGCCGTACGCTCCCGTACAGCGGCATCGTGAAGATCGACTCGATCCGCACGTTCGCCCCCGGCCGTGGTGCGTGGATCATCCTGCCCGCGCCGACGTAGAGACCGACGTGACTGCTGTCGGCGTAGAAGAAGACCAGGTCACCGGGGGCGAGGTCGTGGGTGTCGACGCGTCGGCCCACCTTCACCTGATCCCAGGTGGTGCGCGGCAGCCGCACCCCGCCGGCCCGCCACGCCCCCTGCGTCAGCCCGGAGCAGTCGTACGCGGCGGGCCCGGTGGCGCCCCACATGTACGGCTTGCCGAGTTGCGCCCGCGCGAAGTCGATCACCCGCTGCGCCCGGGCGGAGTCGGCGGGTGGCACGGGATCTCCGAGGCCGCCGCCCCCGCCCTGGCCCGCCTCCGCTCCCTGCCCGCCGTCCGCCGCCCGCTCGCCCTCGCGCGCCTCCCGTTCCCGCCGCTCCCGCGCCTCCCGTTCCCGCCGTTCCCGCGCGGCCTGCTCGCGGGCCAGCTCGTCGGCCTCGCGCTGTGCCTCGACCCGCTTCCTGCGCTCCAGTTCGGCGAGGCGGGCCCGCTCCTCGGCCGTCAGCCGGGACAGCAGCTCGCGGGCCGCGATCAGCTTGGCCTGTACGGACTTCCTCCTGGCCGCCAGGTCGTCCCGCGCGGCGGTCAGCTCCGCCAGGCCCCGCTTCGCCTCCGTACGCCGCGTGGCCGCCGCCACCCGCTGGGCCCGGTAGTCCGCCAGCGCCCGCTGCTGGCGCGTGGTCATCCGGGCCAGCAGGTGCGACTGGTCGAAGAAGCGCTGGGAGTCGGCGGCCAGCAGCAGTGTGGCGGTGGAGTTGGCGCTTCCGTCGCGGTACTGCGCGGCGGCGAGGACGCCGAGTCTGCGCCGGGCCTCGTCGACCTTCTCGGTGTGCTCGGCCAGGTCCCCGAGCAACCCGTCCACCCGGGCCCGCTGCGCGCCCACGCGCTCCTTCGCCCTGTTGTACGCCTGGGTGGCGCTGCCGGCCTCGCGGTAGAGCCCGTCCACCCGCTCCCGCACCTCCTCCACCGAGGGGCGGGGCGCGCCCGGCGCGGCGCCGGCCGACGGCGCGACCTGGGCGAGGAGGCTCAGCGAGAGGAGGACGACCGTGGTGAGACCGACGGCGGTACGAGGGTCGGACGAGGTGCCCGACCGAGGCCGCGACCTGCGGTGTGACGCCAAGGGAGGCGACTCCTTCCGTGGACCGCCTACCGGGTTGACTGTCGGGTTCGGGCGCTCCGCGCGGACCGACGACGGGCGTCGCCGGGGCCACGGGGAGGGAAGGTCTGCCCTACGGTCCGCGCGCGGACCGATTCACCCCGGTGGTACTTCCCGCCCCGGGAGAACTCCCAGGTGGGGCGGGGGACGGTGGGTCCCCGGCTCCGACCGCCACCCGGCGGCCGGACTCGGCGCGGGCCGCCCGCTGCCGACGCTCTCGCCGGCCAGGGCACGGGCCACCCTGACCTGGCACCGTAGCCAAGGTCGGGGCGCGGGGGAAGGCCGGCGCGGGACAGGAGAGGGGAAGGGCGGTGCGGGTTGTCAGTGGTGCCGCCTAGACTCGGTTCGCGATGAGCAGCCTCTTTGACGACGACTTCCTGGCGGACCTCGCGCGGGCGGGCGGGGAGCCCCCGCCCGAGGAGCACGAGATCCCCGAGGACGGCCCGAGCGACGTGGCCGCGCCCGCCGGCGCGGCACCGGAGCCGGTCCCGCACGACCTGTTCGCCGGCTGGGACCTGCCCCCCCGGCAGACGCCGGCCGCCACCGGCTTCGGCGAGCGCGCCGGCCACGCGCCCTCCGACGCGTACGGCGACGGCGACGACCCCGACGCGTACGGCGAGCGGGACGCCTACTACCGCGACGGCGCGCCCCGCCCCGTCGTGGACCCGGCCGCGCTGCTGGAGGGGATGAACGACCAGCAGCGTGCCGCGGTCGTGCACGCGGGCTCGCCGCTGCTCATCGTCGCGGGCGCCGGCTCCGGCAAGACCCGGGTGCTCACGCACCGCATAGCGCACCTGCTCGGCGCCCGCCGCGCGCACCCCGGCGAGATCCTCGCGATCACGTTCACGAACAAGGCCGCGGGCGAGATGAAGGAGCGCGTGACGGAGCTGGTGGGCGCGCGCGCGAACGCCATGTGGGTCTCCACCTTCCACAGCGCCTGCGTGCGCATCCTGCGCCGCGAGTCCAAGCGGCTCGGCTTCACGTCCTCCTTCTCGATCTACGACGCGGCCGACTCCAAGCGGCTGATGGCCCTGGTCTGCCGCGATCTGGATCTGGACCCCAAGCGCTTCCCGCCCAAGTCCTTCAGCGCGAAGATCTCCAACCTGAAGAACGAGCTGATCGACGAGGAGGCGTACGCCGCGCAGGTCTCCGGCGAGTCCTCGACGTCGGGCGGCGGCTTCGAGAAGACGCTGGCCGAGGCGTACACGATGTACCAGGCGCGGCTGCGCGAGGCCAACGCGCTCGACTTTGACGACATCATCATGACCACGGTGCACCTGCTCCAGGCGTTCCCCGACGTCTCCGAGCACTACCGCCGCCGCTTCCGGCACGTCCTGGTCGACGAGTACCAGGACACCAACCACGCCCAGTACACGCTGGTGCGCGAGCTGGTCGGGCCGGCCGAGTCCGCCGCCGAGCTGTGCGTGGTGGGCGACGCGGACCAGTCGATCTACGCCTTCCGGGGCGCGACCATCCGCAACATCCTCCAGTTCGAGGAGGACTACCCGAACGCGACGACCATCCTGCTGGAGCAGAACTACCGCTCCACCCAGACCATCCTCAGCGCCGCCAACGCCGTCATCGAGCGCAACGAGAACCGTCGCCCGAAGAACCTGTGGACCGACGCCGGCGCCGGTGCCACGATCACCGGGTACGTCGCCGACACCGAGCACGACGAGGCGCAGTACGTCGCGGACGAGATCGACCGGCTGACCGACGCGGGCGACGCCCGCGCCGGCGACGTGGCCGTCTTCTACCGGACCAACGCCCAGTCCCGCGTCTTCGAAGAGGTCTTCATCCGCGTCGGCCTGCCGTACAAGGTCGTCGGCGGCGTCCGCTTCTACGAGCGCAAGGAGGTCCGCGACATCCTCGCGTACCTGCGCGTGCTCGCCAATCCCGAGGACACCGTGCCCCTGCGGCGCATCCTCAACGTCCCCAAGCGCGGCATCGGCGAGCGCGCCGAGGCGATGATCGACGCGCTGGCCCAGCGCGAGCGGATCTCCTTCGCGCAGGCGCTGCGCCGGGTGGACGAGGCGTACGGCATGGCCGCGCGCTCGGCCAACGCCGTCAGGCGGTTCAACGTGCTCCTGGAGGATCTGCGGACCATCGTGGAGTCCGGCGCCGGACCGGCCACGGTCCTGGAGGCGGTCTTGGAGCGCACGGGCTACCTCGCCGAGCTCCAGGCGTCCACCGACCCGCAGGACGAGACCCGCGTGGAGAACCTCCAGGAACTCGCCGCCGTGGCGCTGGAGTTCGAGCAGGAGCGCGGCGTCGCCCCCGGCGAGCCCGTGGACGCCACCGACGCCGGCGCGGGCGAGGCCGGCGCGAGCGGGGCGACGGTGACCGCCGTGGAGGAGGCCGCCGCCGCGGCGGCCCGGGTCGCGAGCCCGCGCGCCGCCGAGCCCGAGACCGCCGAGGCGAGCCCGGCGGCCGGGGGTGTGCCCCAGGACGAGCCCGTCGCGGGCCCGGCGGGCGCCGCCGCCGACGCGGCAGCCGCTGCGCTGACCGGCACGCTGGCCGACTTCCTGGAGAAGGTGGCCCTGGTCGCCGACTCCGACCAGATCCCCGACGAGGACACGGAGGGCACCGGCGTCATCACGTTGATGACGCTGCACACGGCGAAGGGCCTGGAGTTCCCCGTGGTCTTCCTGACCGGCCTGGAGGACGGCGTCTTCCCGCACATGCGGGCCCTCGGCCAGGCCAAGGAGCTGGAGGAGGAGCGGCGGTTGGCGTACGTGGGCATCACGCGCGCCCGCGAGCGGCTCTACCTCACCCGTTCCACCATGCGCAGCGCCTGGGGCCAGCCCGCGTACAACCCGCCCTCGCGCTTCCTCGACGAGATCCCCGACCAGTTCCTCACGTGGAAGCGCACCGGCGCCGCCACGCCGTCCGCGTCGATGAACTCGGTGACCACCTCGCTGTCCTCGTCCCTGTCCGCGTCGGCGCGTTCGGCCGGCCGGGGCGCCAGCAACGCCTTCGCCACCCGCCGCGTCAAGGACCGCCCGGTGGTCTCGCTGGCCGTGGGTGACCGGGTCACGCACGACTCCTTCGGCCTGGGCACCGTCGTGGGCGTCAAGGGCAGCGGCGACGCGGCCGAGGCGACGGTCGACTTCGGCCAGGAGAAGCCCAAGCGACTGCTGCTGCGGTACGCGCCGGTGGAGAAGCTGTAGCGCCTACGGCGCGTGGGACCCGGGGCGCCCGCTTCGGCGAGCCGCCCCACACGCGTTCTCGGGGGCGACCGGGCCCCGGTCGCCCGGGCGGGGCCCGGCCTGCCGGGGGTTTACTGGCGCGGGCGCGCACGGGCGTTGGGCGAGGACGGTCCGCCCGGTCTGGCGGCCGCGACGGCCGAGGCGCGCGCGTCGGACCGTACCGCCACGGCCCGCCAGCCGGCTCCCGGCGTACGAACTTCAGGGGGTACGAGCCCTCAGGAGGTACGGGGGAGTGGCGAATCCGTGGCGCGGAGTGCGGAGGCCGGGGAGGTGAGCCGGGGCCGGTGACGCGGTCCGGGACGACACGGGGGCGATCCGGCCGGCCGATCGCGGACCTTCGGCGGATACGCGGAAGCCGCTGGAGATGCCGGAGCGCCGGGGCGCGGCGGGATGCCAGGGGCGCGGCGCGGTGTGCGGGCGTGCTCGGTCGCGCGTCACGCGTCGGTGCGGGCGCGTCCGGAGAGGGCCTGTCGGGCGGCCGGGCAGCGGCCGGGGTGGCAAAGGTGTGGGGTGGCGCGGGTGCGCCGGGCGCGTCAGGTGGGGTCGAGCCCGTGGCCGCGGAGCCAGGTCAGCGGGTCGACGGCGGAGCCCCCGCCGGGCCGGACCTCGAAGTGCAGGTGCGGGCCGGTGGAGTTGCCGGAGTCGCCCGAGTACGCGATGGTGTCGCCCGCCTGCACCGAGCCGGAGCGCAGCTTCGTGCTCCCCAGGTGGCAGTACCAGGTCTCGGTCCCATCGGGCGAGGTCACTATCGCCATGTTCCCGTACGCGACGTTGAACTGCGTCCGCACCGTGCCGTCCGTGGCGGCCATGACCGGCGTGCCGTAGTCGACGGGGAAGTCGATGCCGGTGTGCACCGACATCCAGTTGATGCCCGCCTGCCCGTACCCCGCGCTGAGCCCGTGCTGGGCCACCGGGAGCGCGAACTTGGGCCGCATCGCCTCCTTGCGCGCCGCCTCCTCGATCTTGCGCTTCTTCTCGGCGGCCTGCCGTTCCCTGAGGTCGATGCGCTCCTGCGTGCGGCTGGCGCGGTTGGCGAAGTTGTCGGCCTCTTCGGTGAGCCCGGCGAGCTGGGTGTCCAGCTTGCTGTTGGCGGCGGTGGGCTGCACCGGGGCCCGGTCGGGCGCGGCCTGCGCGGTCGCGTCGCCCTTCTTGTCGCCGTCGCCGCCCACACCGCTGACGGACGCGGCGGCGACCGCCGCGACACCCATGACGGCGACGGACGGCACGGCGACGGTCAGGATCGCGGAGCGGCGGGAGCGCGTGGCCGGCCGGCGTCGACCGCGACCACCGTCGCGGCGGGCGGGCGGGGCGGTGGCGACCGCGGCCTCGGGCTGCTGCCGGCGGCGGGCCGCGCGGGTGCCGGGTTCAGCGGGAGCGGGGGCCGAGTGGCCGGAGGGAAGGGGGGAGGAGGTGTCGCCGGGGACGGCGTCGGGGTCGTACGGAGCGTCGAGATCGGCCTCGGACAGGACCGGCATGGCGGCCGTCCGTTCAGGTTCCGCCTCGGGCGCCGCGTCGTACGCCTGCTCGTGCGCCCCGGTGTGTTCCTCGTCCGGCCGCGCCTGCTGGTACGGCTGCTCGTAGCCGGACGCGTCGGCGCCGCTGGTCGTCGCGAACGAACCGGTGTCCCAGACACCGTCGTCGTAGGTCCCCGGTGCGCCGGCGGGCACCTCGTCCCGCTGGTCCGCCGGCGCGGCGAGGTCCGCGCCACCCGGGACCTGGAAGGAGCCGGTGTCCCACTGGGTGCTGCCGTACGGACCGGACGCGTGCTGCCCGGTGTCCCACTGGCGTGTGTCCCACTGCCCACTGTCGTGCGCGCCGGTGTCGAGACGCCCGCTGTCGAGATGCCCGATGTCCTGGTGGCCGACCTCGTGGTGGCCGGGGGCGAGCGGAGTGCCGGTGTTCCACTGTCCGGTGTCGAACTGCCCGGTGTCGTACGTCTGGTCCGTGAACGACCCGGCGTCGAAGGTGCCGGTGGCGAACGGTCCGCCGACCACCTGTCCGGTGTCGGCGGGCCCCGCGACGAACTGTCCGGCCGCGAACTGCCCGGTGTCGTACGGGCTGGCCTCGAACGTCCCCGGCTCGGTCTGGCCGGCGCCCCCCCAGGCGCTGGCGTCCCACTGACCGGAGGAGTCGGCGTCCGCGCCGGCGTACGGGCTACCCGCGTGCTGTGGATAACCAGTTGTCTGGGCCCACCCGCCCGTGGTGTCGTAGCTGCCGGTGTCGTAGCCGGTCGACTGGTCGTCGTACGCGGAGTTCCACTGGCCGGCGTCGTACTGACCGGTCGACTGTCCGTCGTACCCGCCGTCGTAGGCGAAGCCCTGGTCGTGCGCGAGGTGCTGCTGGCCGCCGTCCTGACCGTCGGAGTACGCGCCGTACAACGGGGCGCCGCTTCCGTCGGCTTCGTCGAATCCGGTGGCGAGCTGGTCGAAGGTACCGGTGGCGTAACCGTCGTACCCGGCATGGCCGTGCTGTGCGCTCTGCTGGTCATACGACCCGTAATGCGCTGATGAGGCATCGGGAGCGGGGGCCGCCGGGTCTGGGTTACCCGACGGGTGACGGTTGTTCACCACCAACTTCTCTTTCGCCTCGACAGCAGGAGAATTAGCGGCGACTGTACCCGGCAGTACGTGACGCCGACAATCTTCCACAGGTTTCTCGCCTGCCGAGAACGGGCATTTGGTTGCCTTTCGGCGCGTCGATCGGCATTACTTGGCTGTTTGTTCGACTCTCGTTCGATGAAAACCCCGGCAGGAGCGCAACCGAATCCGCCCTCCAAGCGTCTGGGGCCCGCTACGCGACCCCTTGTTTCCACTCCGCGCTCCGGTCGCCGTCGCCCTCCGCCGTCGACGATGCCGCGTCACGGTGGGCCCTCACGGTGCCGAGCCGCGAAAGGAAGGGGGCGTGTTGCCCGTGTTCGTGCCGATATGGCGCCGCTGAGTGGGCGCCTGGAGGGGGCGGGCCGGATGTGGGGGGCCGGGGTGCGGGGTCGGGGTGCGGGGCACGCGCGCGGCTCGGGCGAGCGGTGCGGGCCGTACTCTGCGCCGGGCGGCTGACGGCGCAGAGTACGGGGACTTCGCCCTGGCTGTCTCGGACACCGGTCCTGCTCCGCGCGCCCGCCGCGCGGGCGGCGCGTAGCGTTCGTGGTGTCCACGTGTGATTTCCCCCTCCCTCTTCACCGGGAAACGACCGCTTACGGGATGCTGGCGATAACGTTCGTTCACACCTGTGGCCGGTGCCGGCAGTCATGCGGGGCACGTGCCGACCGCCTGCGGTGCAGGCGGTCAGAATCCGTAAAGGCATGGAGGCAGTGATGGGAGTGACCGGTCCGATCCGCGTGGTGGTGGCCAAGCCGGGTCTCGACGGCCACGATCGCGGGGCGAAGGTCATCGCGCGTGCGCTGCGGGACGCCGGTATGGAGGTCATCTACACCGGGCTGCACCAGACTCCGGAGCAGGTCGTGGACACCGCGATCCAGGAGGACGCCGACGCGATCGGCCTGTCCATTCTCTCCGGCGCGCACATGACGCTCTTCGCCAAGGTTCTCGAGCTGCTGCGCGAGCGTGAGGCCGAGGACATCAAGGTGTTCGGCGGCGGCATCATCCCCGAAGCGGACATCGCCCCCCTGAAGGAACAGGGCGTGGCCGCGATCTTCACCCCCGGCGCCCCGACCACCGACGTCGTGGCCTGGGTGCGTGCCAACGTACGCCACCACGCCGAGGCGTAACCCCTCCCGCCCACCGGCCTCCGCGCCTCGCGGCGGCCGGTGGCGACGGCCCGCCGCCGGCGCCCGGGCCAGCGCGCGGCGCGCGCCCGGCCGGCGGATGTCCCACGGCGACGCGGCCGGAGGCCGTGGGTGGTGCCGGTGCCCCGCGCGCTGCGCGCGGGGAGCGTGGGCGGCCACGCGAGTCGGGCGGGAGCCGCCACGGGGCCAGGGCCCCTCTCTCGTGCGTACGCCTTCCCCTTCTTCTTCTCTCTCGGTCACCTCGCTGGTGCGCCTCGGCCCGTGCCCGCGTCCTGGCCGGGCCGCTCACGCGCGCGGCCCGTGGCGCGTCGGGCTGGCGCTTCTCGCGTGGCCTGGCGCCCGGTGGGTCTAGCGCTCCCCGACCGGTGCCCCCGCGTTAGCCAGCTCCGCCTGCATGGTGGCGCGTAGGCGCAGCGTGCCGACCAGCCGTTGGAACGCCTCCGACCAGTACCCGACCGCGCCCGGCGCGCTGTCGCGGGGTTCCTCGGCCAGCGCCGTCAGCACCTCGAGACGGTCGGCCACCGCCGGGTCGAGACACCGCTCGGCCAGGCCCATCACCCCGCTGAAGCTCCACGGGTAACTGCCCGCGTCACGGGCGATGTCGAGCGCGTCCACCACGGCCCGGCCCAGTGGCTCGGCCCACGGCACCGTGCACACCCCGAGCAGCCGGAACGCGTCCGAGAGGCCGTGCGCGGAGACGAACTCCGCCACCCACGCGGCTCGCTCCTCCGCCGGCAGTACCGTCAGCAGCTTGGCCGGGTCGCGCCAGGACGGGCCGGCGGCGGCCGGGGTCAGGTGCCCACCGAGTGCCGCCTGCGCCGCCGACGCGCCACCCCGGTTCGCGGGGCCACCGCCGGCGGGCGCCTGGCCCGGGAGCCCCGTGGTCGAAGGCGCCGCGCCCGGGGGTGTCGTGGCCGGGCGGGCCGGGCCGGCGGGAGCCGCCTCCGCGTCCGGGGTGCTGAGCAGGGCGCGCGCCCAGTCGGCGTTCCGCTGCCGGACCGCGGCCCGACTCCACGCCGCGTGCAACTCCGCCTGCCAGCCGTCGGCGACCGGCAGCGCCAGTATCCGCGCGGGTGTCCGCCCACCGAACCGCTCGACCCAGGCGTCGAGCGGTGTCGCCTCCACCAACTGGGCCAGCCACCAGGCGCGTTCCCCGCGCCCCGACGGCGGTTTGGGCACGATCCCATCGCGCTGCATCTCGCCGTCGCAGTCGACGGGCGGTGTCACGGCCACCCCGGCCGGGCTGTCCGGCCCGCCCGCGCCCCCCGTCTCGTCCAGGGTGACGCAGGCCGTCGAACGCGCCGCCATCCGCGCGGCCAGGGCCGAACCGGGCAGGGTCGACAGCAGCTCGGCCGCGGTGGAGCGCACGTTGCGGCTGCGGTCGGACAGCGCCTGCTCGACGAACGGCTCGTCGGCGGGCGCGAGCCCCTCGCGCAGCGAGTCGAGGAACATCAACCGGTCCTCGGCACGCTCGGTGGTCCACGTGCGCGTGATGAGGGCCCGCGCGGCGGCCGGGTCCCGGCGGCGCAGCGAGGCGAGCACGGCCACCCGCTCGGCGAACAGGCCCTCCTCCCAGACGCGTCGCGTCGCGTCCTCGTCGAGCGTCGCGCCCGGTGTCGCGGGGTCGGCCTCGCCGCTCGTCGGCCCGCCACGCAGGGCGAACTTCCAGTCCGGGTTGAGCCGCGCCAGCCACAGCGCGCGCGGGCCGGCGAGGGCGAGCGCGGCCGGGCGCAGGTCCGTCCGGGCGCGGGCGGCGTCCAGCAGGGCGGGCAGCAGCGCCGAAGGCGCCCGATAGCCGTACCGGTTGGCGGTGGCCAACCACTGCGGCAGCAGTTCGGCCAGGTCGGGGGTGGTGCGTGAGCCGCCGCCCCCGGTGCCGGCGCGCTCGGTGAGCAGCAGGGCGAGCCGGACGCGGGCCGCCGGCGGCAACCCCGGCCTCGGATCGTTGGGCGCGGGGTCGGGGCCGGGCCTGGCGGCGGCGGGCCGGAGCCCCGCGCGGCGCCGCACGGTGCTGATCGCGGCGGCCTCCAGAAGCGCCGTCGCGGCGTCCTGCCCGGGGCGTACGTCCACCGGGGGGGTGCGCCGGTCGGTGCCGAGGAGCGCGGCGGCCAGCAGGTCGTCCCAGCTGGCCGCGGGGCGGGCGGCGGCGTGGGCCGGCCCGGTGTCCGAGGTGTCGGTCAACGTCACGGGGTGCCTCCATGGCTGGTCGGGCGGCGGGTCGTGGGTGCGGGGTGTGAGGTGCGGGGCGGTGCGTCGGGCGGGCGGGGCCGGCGGGGCGGCGCCCACGCTGTGCTGTGTCCGCCCCGCCTGCCGCGCGTCCCCCGCGCGCCGGGGCGATGGGTGTCGCGGGGCCGGGTGTCGCGGGGTTCGCGCCGGAGTTCGGGGTCGGGGGCGGGGAGGGCACGCGGCGGAGCTCGGGGTTGGCGTCGGAGACGGGCACGGGAGTTGGGGGTGGGGGTCGGGTGGTGGCTCGGGCGCGGTGGGCTCGTCGCGGGGCCCTACCGGGTGGGGCCCCGCCGGGTCCTCCCGCCGCCAGGTGGGTGCCGTGCCGGGCGGGGCGGTGTGTGCCGGGCGGGCCCCACTGTGGGGGCGGACCTCGCCGGGTGGGCGCCGTGCCGGGTGAGGCCGTGTCGGGTGCGGGCCCGGGTGAGGCTCCGTCAGGCTGGCCCCGTCGGGTGGGTTCCGTGGCAGGTGGGGTGGTGAGTGACGGGGGTGCGCGGGTGAGCCGCGCTGTGTGGGCGGCTTCTGTCGAGGGAACTCCGGGTCGGCCCCGCCGGGGCGGGTGCCGTGTCGGCCGAGGTGGTGTGTGGCGGGGCGTGGTCTGGTGAGCCTCGCCATGCGAGCGGTTTCCGCCGGGACAGAGTCCGGATGGGGCTCTGCCAGGTCGGTCCCGTCGGGCGGGGCCGGGCCTGGCTCCGTCGGGGCGGGGCTCGCCGGGCGGGGTGTGTCGGGCCGGAGTGGGGCGGGCGGTGTCGCGGCCGCGCGGGGTGGCCGGACGGCCGGTGCGGGGCCGGCCGCCGCCGTCACGGTGTGGCGCGGTGGCGGCGGGCGGCGAGGGCCACCGGGGTGCCGTTCCAGGCCGTGAGGGGGGTGAAGCCGCGATGTCCGCACTCACCGAAGACGGTCAGCGGCTCGCCGCCCGATATCGCGGCGAGTTGCCACAGGTCGGTCGCACAGCGCGGGTCGACGGGCAGGGCGAGAACGCCGTCCGCGTCGGCGAGCTGCCAACCGTCCGCGCCGGAGCGTGGCCGCGCACCGCCGTCAGCTCCCGCCGCGCCGTCCCGCCGCCCGCCATGCTGGGCGCCGCTGGAGGTGGCGAGCGCCTCCAGCGCCGCCGCGTCCGGGACGGGCACGACCTGGGAGAGGACCACCGGCCAGGCCTCCAGCCAGGGGTCGTCTCGCAGCGCGGTGCCGTACGCGGCCAGGGCGGCGGACACACCCACGCCGGGAGGCCCGCCGGTCGCGTCCCCGGGCGGGGCACCGACCGCCCCGGCCGGTGGCGCACCGGCCGCGCCGGTCATGTCGTCGTTCGTGGTGCCGTACCGCGTGCCGAGCACGGCGCGCAGCGGGCGGGCGGCCGGGTAGAACGCCAGGTCCGCGTCCAGTGTGAGGCCCACGGGCAGGGCCAGTTCGGGTGCGCGGCCCGCGGCGCCGAAGGAGAGCAGCAGGGCCAGCCTGCCGGTGCGCGAGCCGCGCAGCCACAGACGGCGGGTCGTCAGCTTGCCGTCGTCGGTGTCCTGCCGGGCGAGCACCAGCCAGTGGTCGCGCACCGGCTCGGCGCTCGCGAGCAGTTCGGCCGTGTCCGTGGTCAGCCCGACGCGGGTGCGCGTCGTGGCGGCCAGCGGGGCGGGCAGGTCGGCGACGCGCCGGAAGCCCTCGCCGAGCAGGTGCGCCAGGGCGCACTCCTCCAGCAGCCGGGACGGCCAGTCCGCCCCGGACGCGGTGATCGCCCCCAACTCCCGCACCCGTGCGGCGAGTCCGGGTGCCTGCGCGTCGACCATGCGGGCGGCCGTCTCGTCCCACTGGGCGTACCCCGACCGGTCGGCCCCGGCCAGGCCGTCCCGCACGAGGTCGGCCAGTCGGCGCTCCAACTCCGTGGTGCCCGCGGCGATGCGCCGCTCGCGCTGCTCCACGCGGTCCGCGCGCCGCCGCGCCGCCGCCTCGACGTCCGCCGCGTCCCGCTCCCCGCCGGCGGCCGCGGCCCCCCGCCCACCGCCGGCCGCCGCGCGCTGCCGCCGGCCGCTCAGCCACTCCTCGGCCCAGGCCGGCGGCTCCGCCTCGGGCACCGGCTCCCCCGTGGCCCAGAGCAGCAGCAGGCCCAGCGCGTGCTTGCACGGAAACTTGCGGCTCGGGCAACTGCACCGGTACGCCGGGCCCGAGAGGTCGACCACGGTCTGGTACGGCTTGCCGCCGCTGCCCGCGCACAGCCCCCACAGCGCGCCGTCGCGGGTGCCGCCGCCCGACCACGGTGCGGGAGTCGACAGCTTGCCGCCCGCCTTTTGTGACGCGGCGTCAGGAGCTAGCGCGAGCACCTGTTCCGCCGTCCATCGTTCCCCCTGCCAATTCATGTCAACGACGCTAAGCCACCCCTCTGACAATCGCTCTGACCTGCGGATTCCACAGCCCGACCGGCATTGTCAGAGGGGTGGTGCATGGTGGTGAACGTCCCCGGCCGAGACGGTCGGACGGGCAGGTGAAGAGGGGGATTTGTGACCGTGTCTGGAAGCAAGAAGGCCACGTCGGAGTCCGTGTCGAGCGCGCCGGGGAGCGCCGGGGCCAGCGACACCGCACCACAGGACGAGGCGCGTGCCGACGAGCGGTCCGAGGCGCTGCGACCGCACGCCGAGGACGCGTTCGCCGAGGAGCTGGCCGCGCTCGCCGCGGCCGACGACCGGCCGCGGCCGGCCCGCTGGCGGCTCTCGCCCTGGGCCGTGGCCACCTATCTGCTGGGCGGCACGTTGCCGGACGGCACCGTGATCACCCCGAAGTACGTCGGGCCGCGCCGCATCGTCGAGGTCGCCGTGACGACGCTGGCCACCGACCGCGCGCTGCTGCTGCTCGGCGTGCCCGGCACCGCCAAGACGTGGGTCTCCGAGCACCTGGCGGCGGCCGTCAGCGGTGACTCGACCCTGCTGGTGCAGGGCACGGCGGGGACGTCGGAGGAGGCCATCAGGTACGGCTGGAACTACGCCGAGCTCCTGGCGCACGGCCCGAGCCGGGACGCGCTGGTGCCCAGCCCCGTCATGCGGGCCATGGCCGAGGGCATGACCGCGCGGGTCGAGGAGCTGACCCGCATCCCGGCCGACGTACAGGACACGCTGATCACCGTGCTGTCGGAGAAGACGCTGCCCATCCCGGAGCTGGGCGCGGAGGTGCAGGCGGTGCGCGGCTTCAACCTGATCGCCACCGCCAACGACCGGGACCGGGGCGTCAACGAGCTCTCCAGCGCCCTGCGCCGCCGGTTCAATACCGTGGTGCTGCCGCTGCCCGCCACGCCCGAGGCCGAGGTGGACATCGTCGCCCGCCGCGTCGACCAGCTCGGCACCTCGCTCGACCTGCCGGCCACGCCCGAGGCGATAGCGGAGATCCGCCGGGTGGTCACCGTCTTCCGCGAACTGCGCGAGGGGGTGACCAGCGACGGCCGCACCAAGCTCAAGTCGCCCTCGGGCACCCTGTCCACGGCCGAGGCGATCTCCGTGGTGACCGGCGGCCTCGCGCTGGCGGCGCACTTCGGCGACGGCGTCCTGCGGGCGGACGACGTGGCCGCCGGCATCCTCGGCGCCGTGGTCCGCGACCCGGCCGCCGACCGGGTGATCTGGCAGGAGTACGTCGAGACGGTCGTGCGCGAGCGCGACGGTTGGAAGGACTTCTACCGGGCCTGCCGCGAGGTCGGCGCGTGACGCGGACGCGCGAACGGGAGGCGTCCGCGCCCGACGCGGCGCGAACGCCCCCCGGGGCCGCCTTCGCGCGCGGGCGCGCGCGTAAGAGCCCGGACGCCGGGCCGGGCGCCGACCCGGTGGCGAGCGGGCGGGCAGGCGTACGGACGGGCACGGACACACGATCGAGTGCGCGAGCGGGCGCGGACGCGGCGAGAGCCGCCACCGCACCCGGCGCGCCGTTCACGGCCGCGGGGGTGGCGATGATCCGGCAGGGATCGACGACGTACGAGGAGAGCGCGGTGGACGCGGCACGGGAGAGCGCGGTCACGGGGGCCACGGGGCCGGGCGACGCGGACGGGGCGCTTGCCGCCGGCGGGGCGCGGGCCCTCGCGCGGGCCGCGCGGGCGATCGGCGCGCGGGTCGCGGACCCGGCCGGGCCGACGGCGACGGCCGGGGGCGCCTCGGGGCCACTGCTGCTCGGCGTACGCCACCACGGGCCCGGCTCGGCCCGCGCCGTGCGGGCGGCGCTCGACGCGTGCGCCCCCAAGGCCGTGTTGGTCGAGGGCCCGCCGGAGGGCGACGCACTGCTCCCGCTGGCCGCCGACCCGGGCATGCGGCCACCGGTCGCGCTGCTCGCGCACGTGGCGAACGAGCCGGGCCGGGCCGCGTTCTGGCCGCTCGCGGAGTTCTCGCCGGAGTGGGTGGCGATCCGCTGGGCCCTGGAGCACGACGTACCGGTGCGGTTCATCGACCTGCCCGCGACCCACACGCTCGCCCTCGCCGACGAGCCCGGCCGGGCCGGCGGCGACGAGCCGGGCGACCCGTCGCCCGAGGCCCCGCGCGGCGAGGGTGACGCCCCCGACGAGGACGGCCGGCCCCCACGGGCCACGGCGGTGCGCGTCGACCCGCTGGCGGTGCTCGCCCAGGCGGCGGGCTACGACGACCCCGAGCGGTGGTGGGAGGACGTCGTGGAGCACCGTGGTGCGGCCACCGCCCCCGCGGGCGGCGCCGACCGGCTCAACGGCCCGTCGCGGGCGATGTGCCACGACGACGGGCCCGACGGCCACGCGACCGCCCGCGCCCGGGTGTTGGCCCCGTTCGCGGCCATCGGCGAGGCCATGGCGGCCCTGCGCGCGGCGTACGGACCGGAGGGCCTGGCCGAGCCCTCCCCGGGAACCGACCGGGACGAGCCCGGCGGGCCGGCCGACCACGAACGGGACGTGGTGCGCGAGGCGCACATGCGCCTGCGCCTGCGCGAGGCCCGGCGCGAGTTCGGCGACGACGTCGCCGTCGTCTGCGGCGCCTGGCACGTGCCCGCGCTGACCGCGAAGACGACGGTGGCCGCCGACCGTGGGCTGCTGCGCGGCCTGCCGAAGGCCAAGGTGGAACTGAGCTGGGTGCCCTGGACCCACCGCCGGCTGGCCCGTGGCAGCGGATACGGCGCGGGCATCACCTCGCCCGGCTGGTACGGACACCTCTTCGGCGCGCCGGACCGTCCCGTGGAGCGGTGGTTGACCAAGGTCGCCGGCCTGTTGCGCGACGAGGACTACCCGGTATCGACCGCGCACGTCATCGAGGCGGTGCGGCTCGCGGACACCCTGGCGGTGCTGCGGGGCCGCCCGCTGGCCGGGCTCACCGAGACCACCGACGCCGTCCGCTCGGTGCTCTGCGAGGGGTCGGACGTACCGCTCGCCCTGGTCCGCGAGCGGCTGGTGGTCGGCGACGACATCGGCGAGGTCCCCGACACGGCCCCGGCCACCCCGCTCCAACGCGACCTGGCCCGGGCCCAGCGCACCCTGCGCCTGAAGCCCACCGCGACCGACCGCGAGGTGGAACTCGACCTGCGCAAGGAGACGGACGTCGAGCGCAGCGTGCTGCTGTACCGACTGGGGCTGCTCGACATCCCGTGGGGCGAGCCGTCCCGCCACGCCCGCGCGGGCACCGGCACGTTCCGTGAGACCTGGCGGCTGCGTTGGGAGCCCGAACTCGCGGTGCGCGTCGCCGAGGCCGGTGTCTGGGGCACCACCGTCCTCTCGGCGGCCACCGCGCGCGCCGAAGCCCGCGCCGTCGACGCCCCGGGCCTGCCGGACGTCACGGAACTGGCCGAGCGCTGCCTGCTCGCCGGCCTGCCCGACGCGCTTCCGGTGGTCATGCGGGTGCTCGCCGACCGTGCCGCGCTCGCCTCCGACGTCGGCCACCTCGCCCAGGCCCTGCCCGCCCTGGTGCGCTCCGTCCGCTACGGCGACGTGCGCGGCACCGACGCGGCGGCGCTCGGCGAGGTCGCCGTCGGCCTCGCCGAGCGGGTCTGCGTGGGTCTGCCGCCCGCCTGCGTGGGCCTGGACGCGGACGGCGCCGAGGAGATGCGCGGCCATCTGGACGCGGCCCACCGGGCCATCGGCCTCCTGGCCGAGAGCGAGAGCGGGTCGGGGGCCGGCGGGTCGGGGGCGGGGAGCGCGGCCGACCCGCGCGCGCAGGCGGGGCCGGGGCTGCGCGGGCGGTGGGCCGCCGTGCTGCGGCTGCTCGCGGAGCGGGACGGCACCCCGGGACTCATCCGTGGCCGGGCCGCCCGACTGCTCCTGGACGACGGCCGGCTGGCCGACGGGGAGGCCGCCCGCCTGATGGGGCTCGCCCTGTCGCCCGGTACGCCGCCGGTGGCGGCAGCCGCCTGGATCGAGGGGTTCGTTGGCGGCGGCGCGGGCGGCGGCATGCTCCTCGTCCACGACGAGCGGCTGCTCACCCTCGTCGACACGTGGCTGTGCGGCGTGGCGCCCGAGGCGTTCACGGACGTCCTCCCGCTGCTGCGCCGCACGTTCGCCGCGTACGAGGACGGGGTACGCCGCACGCTCGGCGAGCTCGTACGCCGTGGCCCCGGCCACGCCCGCGCGAGCGTGACCACCGGGGCGTCGGCGCTGGGCTTCGGTCCGACGCGCGACGACGAGCGGGCGCGGGCCGTCCTGCCGACACTGTGGGCCCTGCTCGGCCTCGACGCGTCGACCCCGGCGCCCACCGAGCCGGAGCGGGCCGCCGAGCCGGAGCGGGCCGCCGAGGCCGACCAGCCCGTCGCGTCCCCGGCCGACGCGCCGTCGGCCACGCCCGACGAGGCGCGTACGACCGGCGCGGCCGGCCCGGCCGCTGTGGTCGCCGTGGGAGGCCCGGCCGGCGCGGGCACCGAGGCGAGGGCGCCGCGTGTGCCGGACGCCGAACGGCTGCGCCGTTGGCGCCTGGTGCTCGGTGGGGGCGAGGGGGTCGACGGCACGGGCCACCCGCTCGACGGTCACGACGCCGCGATGGACCGCACCCTGGAGGCGCTGTACGGGCGGCGCGGGGGGAGCGGGGGCGACGGGCCGGCCGGGCGCGGCACGGCGGGCGCGTCGGGGCAGCGCTCCGCCGGCCTCGGCGACTCGGCGCCGCGCGTGGCCCGCTGGCTCGGCGACATCCGTACGTACTTCCCCACCTCCGTCGTCCAGGTCATGCAGCGCGACGCGATCGACCGGCTCGGCCTGTCCGCGCTCCTGCTGGAGCCGGAGATGCTGGAGGCGGTGGAGGCCGACGTCCATCTGGTGGGGACGTTGCTCTCGCTCAACAAGGCGATGCCCGAGACCACGAAGGACACCGCCCGTGCCGTGGTGCGCAAGGTGGTGGAGGACCTGGAACGACGACTGGCCACCCGCACCCGCACCACGCTCAACGGCGCGCTCGACCGCTCGGCGCGGATCAGCCGCCCGCGCCACCAGGACATCGACTGGAACCGCACCATCCGCGCCAACCTCAAGAACTACCTGCCGGAGTACCGCACGGTGATCCCCGAGCGGCTGATCGGGTACGGCCGGTCCGCGCGCGGGACCAAGAAGGACGTCATCCTCTGCATCGACCAGTCGGGTTCGATGGCGGCCTCCGTCGTCTACGCCTCGGTGTTCGGCGCCGTGCTGGCCTCGATGCGTTCCCTCGCCACCCGGCTGGTCGTCTTCGACACCTCCGTGGTGGACCTGACGGACCAGCTCGACGACCCGGTGGACGTGCTGTTCGGTACGCAACTGGGCGGCGGCACGGACATCAACCGCGCGCTGGCGTACTGCCAGTCACAGATCACCCGCCCCGCCGACACGGTGGTCGTGTTGATCAGCGATCTGTACGAGGGCGGCATCCGGGACGAGATGCTCGGCCGGGTCGCGGCGATGAAGGCCTCCGGCGTGCAGTTCGTCGCCCTGCTCGCGCTGTCCGACGAGGGCGCGCCCTCGTATGACCGGGAGCACGCGGGGGCGCTCGCGGCGCTCGGCGCGCCGGCCTTCGCCTGTACGCCCGACCTCTTTCCCGAGGTGATGGCGGCGGCCATCGAGCGACGTCAACTCCCCATACCAGATGGGGAGTCACATCGGTAACGCCCCGCCTCAGGGGTTGCGCTGCCCCCTGTGCAGCGTGCAAGGATCGCCCCGCACCGAGACGTTCACCCGCTCGCCCGCCGAACAGCCATCCGGCCTTGGCCCGTTGTTCCCCGAAGGCCCCGTCCTCCCGCGACCCCTCGCTCGACTCGACCCCCTGGATCTCTCCGGTCCCCGTACTCCGTCCGCCCCTCATGGCCCAGCACCAGCGGACTGCCCCACGCGCCGGTTCCGTCGGTTTCCGCGCCTGCCGGCCCACGTCGCCCGCCGGTTCTCGTGACGCGCCGGGCGGTGCGTGCGCCCCCGTCGGACAGCGGGGCGTCCGGACCGCCGCACGAGGGCGTAGAGGGAGGCGCCTTACGCGGGCGGTTACGCGTCCGCGCGGTGGGCGGTCGCCTCGCGACGGGGGACGAAGGGGGGCCGAAGGCGACGGCGCGCGGGTCCGGGCCTCGGGCCGGCCGAAGTGGTCAGGATGTCGTCGGTGCCGGCACTCCCGTGGCGGAGCACGGTGGTCCGACCGGCGGCGGCCTCGGCCGCACCGCCCCCAGAACCGCCGGAGAGCACGGGCTCCGCCAGGCCCGCGCTCTCCGGCCACCATCCGCCAGCCCCGCCCCCACCCGCGAACCGGTCCGCACCCCGCACGCCGGTCCGCGCACGCCGAACCCAGCGATGCCCGTGAGCCGAGCCACGTCCCGTGAACCAAGTCACGTCCCGTGAGCCGAGCTACCTCCCGCGAACCAAGTCACGTCCCGCGAACCGCGTCACGCGCCGCGAGCTCGCCCGGCCCCCGCGAGTCGGGCCGTACGCCCACCAGCCCCGGGCCCACCGGACCCCGCCACCACGAGCGGTCCGGCTCGCGCCGCTGCCCGGCCCCACCCCCACACTGGTCAGCCCCGTCCCGCCGCCCGCCCTACCGTCCCGTTGCCCGTCGGCTGTCCAGCCGCCGGCCGCCCACCATCGTCGTACCGTTCGCCGCCAGTGGCCCGTCGTACCGTCCGCTGCCCCGCCGCCTGACGCCCCCGCTGCCCGCTCCCTGGCGCCCGCCGCCTGGTGACCCGACCGACCCGTAACCGCGCCCCGCCCCGCCCCGACCCGACAGCCCAACCTCGCGCGCCCCGCGCAACCAGTACGGCGGCCCTGCTCCGCCAGTCGGCCGAGCCACGTCAGCCGGCCCCCACCATTCGCGCCCGTGCCCCGACGGCCCAACCACCTCCACCCGTCCGGTCGCGGGGACGGGTTGCCTCGCGGAGGCGGGCCGCTTCGCGGGCTCGAGCGGCCTCGTTGGGCCGAGCCGCCTCGCGGAGGCGGGCGGTCCTGCTGGGGTGAGCCACCGCATTCGCACGGGCTACGTCTTGAGGACGGGTCACCTCGCGGGGACGGGCTGCCTCGCGAAGCCATCTCGCGGGCTCGAGCGGGCTCGCTGGGGGTGAGCCACCTCGTTGGGCCGAGCCGCCCCGTGAGGACGGGCCGCCCCGTGAGGACGGGCCTCCGCGCGGGGGTGAGGCACTTCGCCAGGCCGAGGTGTCTTATCGAGGCGGGGCCATCTGCCGGGTGAGACCGTCCCGCCGCCCGCGACACCAGGTCAGGCCACCGCACCGGATCGGGTCGCAGCAGGGCACGGGAGTCACCCCACGAGAGCGAGCCGCCTCGCCGGGTTGAGCTCCTTCACAGTCGCGAGCTGCCCCACCGGGAGTCGCACGAGCACGAGCCACTTCACGGAAGCAGTAGCCCCACGGGGCCGAGCTACCCCCGGGCTGGGCCGTCTCACGGGTCCGAGCCGCCCCACCGGGCCGAGCCGCCCCACCGGGCCGAGCCACTCCACCGGGCGCGAGCCACTCCATGAGAGCAGCGGCCCCGCAGGTGCTGGGCAGCCCCACCGAGCCGAGCCGCCGCACACGGCTGAGCCACCCCACCGGGCGCGAGCCATTCCACGACAGGGTCGCCCCGCAAGGGCTGGGCCGTCCCGCTGAGCCGAGCCACTCCACCGGGCGCCAGCCACTCCACCGGGCCGCGCCCCTCCACGGGTGCGAGCCACCCCGCCGGGCTGAGCCACCTCCCCGGGCGCGAGCCACTCCACGAGAGCAGTAGCCCCACCGGGCCGAGCCGCCGCACACGGCTGAGCCACCTCACCGAGTCGAGCCGCCCCACGGGGTCGAGCCACTCCACCGGGCGCGAGCCACTCCACGAGAGCAGTAGCCCCACCGGGCCGAGCCGCCGCACACGGCTGAGCCACTCCACCGGGCCGAGCCGCCGCACGGCGTTGAGCCACCCCACCGGGCGCGAGCCACTCGACGACAGCGTGGTCCCGCAGGGGCTGGGCCGGCCCATCGGGCCGCGCCACCTCATCCGGCTGGGCCGGCCCCGCGGAAGCTGCGGCGGCCTCACGGGATGGGGCCGCCCCGCAGGGGCTGGGCCGCCCCGCGGGATGGGGTCGCGTTTACGGCTCGCGATTGCCCACGGCGGGGGGCGTACCCGGAATGCCCCGCCGGCGAGGCGTGAGTTTCGGTGGCGTGAACGGTTCGGGCCTGGCATCGGAAGGTCATCGGGCGACTCGGGGCCCACATCGGCCGAGTGGGTGGTCTCGGTGGTGATCGAGCAGCCTCGGGTAGCGATCTGTGACTGTTATCACCGCCCAAGTGTGATCTGTGATTTAGGGAGCCCCGGCATGCGGGGATAACCTGCCAGGCGGACATGCCGCGTACCCGGCTGACGCGTACAACCTCGTAGCGACCCTGTATCGACCTTGGTGAGCGCGTCGTCACGCTGCCCTTCGCGGCACGCCCGCGCAGACAAGAACCGCGATCAGTCAGACCGCCGGTGTAGTTGAGAAGCAAAGGGACGGACGCGCGTGGACCTGTTCGAGTACCAGGCGAGGGACCTCTTCGCCAAGCACGGTGTACCGGTGCTGGCCGGTGAAGTCATCGACACGCCTGAGGCGGCGCGCGAGGTGACCGAGCGTCTCGGCGGCCGGGCGGTCGTCAAGGCGCAGGTGAAGGTGGGCGGCCGGGGCAAGGCCGGCGGCGTGAAGCTCGCCGCCGACCCGGCCGACGCGGTCGAGAAGGCCACGCAGATCCTGGGCATGGACATCAAGGGCCACACGGTCCACAAGGTCATGCTGGCCGAGACCGCGGACATCGCGGAGGAGTACTACGTCTCCTTCCTTCTCGACCGCACCAACCGCACCTTCCTCGCCATGGCCTCCGTCGAGGGCGGCGTGGAGATCGAGGTCGTCGCGGAGCAGAACCCCGACGCGCTCGCCAAGATCCCGGTCGACGCGATCGAGGGCGTGACCGACGAGAAGGCCCGTGAGATCGTCGCCGCGGCGAAGTTCCCGGCCGAGCTCGCCGACCAGGTCGTCGAGGTCCTCAAGACCCTGTGGAAGGTCTTCATCGAGGAGGACGCCCTCCTCGTCGAGGTGAACCCGCTGGTCAAGACCGGTGACGGCAAGGTCATCGCGCTGGACGGCAAGGTGTCCCTGGACGCCAACGCCGAGTTCCGGCAGCCCGACCACGCCGCGCTTGAGGACAAGGCCGCGGCCAACCCGCTGGAGGCGGCGGCCAAGGCCAAGGGCCTGAACTACGTCAAGCTCGATGGCCAGGTCGGCATCATCGGCAACGGCGCGGGCCTGGTCATGAGCACCCTGGACGTCGTCGCGTACGCCGGTGAGAACCACGGCAACGTGAAGCCCGCCAACTTCCTCGACATCGGTGGCGGCGCGTCCGCCGAGGTCATGGCCAACGGCCTGGAGATCATCCTCGGCGACCCGGACGTCAAGTCCGTCTTCGTCAACGTCTTCGGCGGCATCACCGCGTGTGACGCGGTCGCCAACGGCATCGTGCAGGCGCTGGAGCTCCTGAAGACCAAGGGCGAGGACGTCACGAAGCCGCTGGTCGTGCGTCTCGACGGCAACAACGCGGAGCTGGGTCGCAAGATCCTGACCGACGCGAACCACCCGCTGGTGCAGCAGGTGGACACGATGGACGGTGCCGCGGAGCGGGCCGCCGAGCTGGCTGCGAAGTAAGGGACGAGGTCACCAGTAACCATGGCTATCTTTCTCACCAAGGAAAGCAAGGTCATCGTCCAGGGGATGACCGGCTCCGAGGGCCAGAAGCACACCAAGCGCATGCTTGCCTCGGGCACCAACATCGTCGGTGGCGTGAACCCGCGCAAGGCGGGCACCACCGTTGACTTCGACGGCACCGAGGTACCGGTGTACGGCGGCGTGAAGGAGGCCATCGAGGCCACCGGCGCCGACGTCACCGTCATCTTCGTCCCGGAGAAGTTCACCAAGGACGCGGTCATCGAGGCGATCGACGCCGAGATCCCGCTGGCCGTCGTGATCACCGAGGGCATCGCCGTCCACGACACCGCCAACTTCTGGGCGTACGCGGGCAGCAAGGGCAACAAGACGCGCATCATCGGCCCGAACTGCCCCGGTCTGATCACCCCCGGTCAGTCGAACGCCGGCATCATCCCGGCCGACATCACCAAGCCGGGCCGCATCGGTCTCGTGTCCAAGTCCGGCACGCTGACGTACCAGATGATGTACGAGCTGCGGGACATCGGCTTCTCGTCCTGCGTCGGCATCGGCGGTGACCCGATCATCGGCACCACGCACATCGACGCGCTCGCCGCGTTCGAGGCCGACCCCGACACCGACCTGATCGTCATGATCGGCGAGATCGGTGGCGACGCCGAGGAGCGGGCCGCGGACTTCATCAAGGCCAACGTCACCAAGCCGGTCGTCGGCTACGTGGCGGGCTTCACCGCGCCCGAGGGCAAGACCATGGGCCACGCCGGCGCCATCGTCTCCGGCTCCTCCGGCACGGCGCAGGCCAAGAAGGAGGCCCTGGAGGCCGCGGGTGTGAAGGTCGGCAAGACGCCGTCCGAGACGGCCCGCCTGGCCCGCGAGGTCCTCGCCGGCTGATTCCGGCACACGCTGTGATCCGGGCGAGCCGCACAGGCTGCCCGGCGCTTACGGGCGCGGGTCCGCATCCCCCACGGGGGGGGAGCCGCCCCCGGGGGGGTGCCCGGCAACCCCGGCGGTCGACGCGCCCCCGG
>NZ_JBHVJC010000001.1:246988-261580 GCF_042799315.1 Streptomyces sp. NPDC057702
GGTCTTCGGTGTTTTCCGGTGGTTCGGGGGGGTCGGTGTGGAGCCGGGGGGGCGCGGGGTGGAGGCGCCGGCGGCGAGCCCGACGGCCGGGTCCCCCCCCCCCGCGCCCGTCGTCGTGCCCGACACCCCCGTCGGACGACGCTCCCCCGGAGGGCGCCTCCTCGGACGACGACGTTCCCTCGGACGGTGCCTCCTCGGGTATCGCGCCCTCGGGCGGTGTTCCCTGGGGCGCCGTCGCCGGTGGTGACGCGGGCGCGGGGGACGCCGGGCGGGGCGAGGCCGGACCCTGGGTGGTCGCGGCGGGGCGGGGCGGACCGGTGGCGGGCGCCTCCGGCGCCGAGGCGGTGGCCAGGGTGAACGCCGTGGCGGCGGCGATCAGCGCGGTGAGCCCGACGCCCCCGCGGACCAGCAGGCGCGTCGTACGCTCGCTGCCGCCACGGACGAGCTCCGCCGTCCGCAGCTCCACCGGCTGTGTCACCGCGAGCGCCCCGAGCCGCTGGTGGAGAACGGCGCCGAGCCGGTCCCGGGGTACGCGGCGCAGTTCGGGCAGCCGCGCGACCAGGGCCTGTCGGGCGTGTACGAGCCGGCCGGCGGTCGCGGGAGTACTGGCCTCGACCTCCGCCGCGGTCTCGGGCAGGTCGAGACCGACGCCGTCGTAGAGCAGGAGGGCGCGCCGGTACGAGCGCGGCAGGCTCAGCAGCGCGGCGAGCAGCGCCGGATCGCTGGGCGGCACGGTGCCCGGCCCGGCCTCGACGGCCGCGCGCCGAACGACCCGCCGCCATGCGGCCAGCCCTCGCCGACCGCCCCACCATCCCCACCCCACGCGGCCCCCCGCTCGATCGCCCGCACGCTCGCGCCCCCGACGGTCCGTGTGTGCGGATCCCCGGCCGTCCGGGGGCTCGCCCGCCCGACCGGCCGTGTGCTCGCCCGTTCGACCGTCCGCGCGTCCGCCTCCCCTGCCGTCCGGACACTCGCCCGCGCGGCCGTCCGCGGGGTCGCCTGTCCGACTGTCCGGAAGAGGCTTTCCGCCCGGCAGGGATCTCTCGCCCGCGACGGCCCCACCGCTCGGAGCGGGCTGGTCGCCCGAGGTGGCGGCTTCCGTCGCGGAGGTGGTGGCGGCGGACGTGTCGGTGGATGAGCCCGTGACGGCGTTCGTGACCGCCTTCGTGTCGGCGCCCGTGCCCGTGCTGGTGCCGGTGCCTGTGTCGGTGGCGGTGGCGGGTGAGGCGTTGGTGGGTGTGGTGGTGGGTGTGGCGGGGCGGGTCGGGGTGGTCTCGGTCGCGTTCCGGGGCTTCCGTTGGGCCGTGCCCCGGGGAGCGGTCCGGTTCTGGGTCGGGGCGCATTCCCGGGGTGGGTCGGGGTCCGGGGCTGGGAGCGAGGTGGGGGCGGGGCTTCGGGCGGGAGGCGTGTCGTCGGGCGGGGCCTGGGGTGTGGTGGGGGTCGGGTGCGCGGTGTCGTTCGTGGGGTCGCTCGCGGTGGTGTCGCGCGTGGTGGGGCGGGTTCGACGGAGGTGCGGGAGGCGCAGCCGGGGGAGGCGGACGCGTCGCCCGCGCTCCCCCTCGTACGCTCCGTCGCGCGTGGCCGCGCGTTCCCCCGCGTCCGAGGGCCGGCCCCCGACGCCGGACCGCGCCCCGGATGAGGCTGCCGCCGCGTGCGGGCTCGCGGTGGGCGTGCTCGCGGTGGGTGTGGTGGCGGGTGGGGGCGCCGTGGTGGCGTGGGGCGAGGTGTGGTCGGTGGTGCGGGGCTCGGCCGTCGCGTGGGGTGGGGGCTTCTTGCGCTCGGGGCGGAACTGGTGCCACGGGGAGAGCGCGAACTCGTACACCGCCGCCCGCACCCAGCCGGCCGGGTCACGGTCGACGGCGACTTCCGGCCAACGCTGCCACGCGAGCTGGAACCCGTACTCCACGGCTTCCGTGGCGAGCTGTGGCCGCCCGGTGAGCAGGTACGCCTGCCGGGACAACGCGGGAGCGTGCCGGGCGTACAGCGCGTCGAACGCCGCCGCGGGGCTGGTCGACGTGGCGCGCCCACGACCGCCGGCCGCGCCCGGTTCGCCCCCGCCCCCCGCCGCCGGCCGCGCCCCGCCCCGGAGCCCGCGACCTTCGGGTACGCCGTCCGGACCGGAACCTCCCGACAGCCCACCCGGAGGCGGAGCCGCGGAGGTCACGGGGATCGGTGTGGCCGCTGGGCTCGTCGGGTCTGCCAGGACCCCCGGGCCTGTCGGGTTCGACGGGGACGCTGAGGTCTTCGGGTCCGCTGGGGGTGAGGCCGGTGCGGGGTTCGTGGGGGTCACGGGGTCGGGCGTGGGAGTTGCGGTCTGTGGGTCCGTCAGGGCTGCTGGGGCCCTCGGGCCTGCCGGGATGTTGGCGGGCGGGGGGTTCGTGAGGGGGGCGGGGGCCGTACGGGAGGTGGCGGGTGAGGGGGCGGCTGGAGCGGTTGCGGATGGTGTGTCGGGTGGGGTGTCGGTGGGGCTGGTGGGCGGGGGAGAGCTGGTGGGTTCGGCGGGGTGGTCCGGGTTCGCGGTGTCGGGGCGAACGGCGAAGGGGTTGCCCGCACCGCTGTCCGGGGCGTTGGGGTGGCCGTCGGCGGGGTGGTGCGAGGCGCCGGACTCGTCGGTGGCGGCAGCGGTGGTGCGGGGGCAGCCGGCGGTGGGGCGGCCGGGGGTGGAGTGGTCGCGGTGGGCGTCGTCGGGTCGGTCCACGGGGCTCGCTTGGCTGGTCCGGTTCGCGTCGGTGCCTCGGGCCCGCGTGTCGCCCGCGTGCGTGCGGTCCGCGGGGGCGTCGCTCGCTCGTGGGCCGTCCGTGTGGGTGTCGTCCGCGCGGGCGGTGGCGGGGTGGGAGTCCGGGGCGGTCGGCGACGGGGGGCGCGGTGCGGGTGCGTCGGCTGCTCCGTCGGCCGTGGTGCGGCGGGCGCGGTCGTCGTACGCGGCGTCGACGGTGGTGGACGCGGCGGTGTCGGCTGAGGGGTTCGTGGTGGCGTGGGCCCGGACGGTCGTTCGCGCCGCCGCCCTCGCTCCCCGCTTCCCGGCCCGCGTCTCCGCCTTCGCCGGCGTTCGCGCCTTCGTACGGGCCTTGCGGCCGGTGCGCGGCGCGCTTGTGGTGGTGCTCGGGCCGGGTGTCCCGGTTGGCTGCTCGGGAGGCGGCGCGGGGGGCTCGGTGGGGGGCCGCTGGTCTGGCTGGCCGACACCGTTCGGCTGAACTCGCTGGCCCGGACGCGTCGGACCGGCCGGCTGGTTCGACGGGGGTGGGGCCGACGGGGGCGGCGTGTCCGACGACGCCGTGTCGGGCTGCCGGATCGCGGGGGGTGCCGCCGGGTGGCGCGCGGTCTTCGACGGATTCGGCGGCGCCGGCCGGCCCGGTGGGGCTGGGGGGCTCGGCGAGGCCGGGAGGTCTGGTGGGGTCGGTGAGGCCGACGGTTGCGCCTGGCGGGGTCGGGACCCGGGTGGCTCCGGTCGCGTGGACCGGTTCGGTTGCGCCGAGCGGTCCGCTCGCGACGGGCGGTTCGGAGGTTTCAGCGGTGGCGTACGGGGCGCCGGGCGCGCGGTGGGCGTACCGCCGTCCGTGGGGTGGGGGCGTTGTCGGCGGGCGGATATCCGTGCTCCCGCGCGGCCCGTGACGCCGGGGTCCGCAACCGGTGGCGGCGGGGCGTCGAGGTGGGCCGAGCTGTCGTCGTTCCCGGCTGCCGCCTCTGTGACCTGGGCCTTCGCCACGGTCGTGGGGGGTGGCGAGGGCGCGGCGGGCGGCTTCGTCGCCGGGGCGGCCCGGCTGGTGACGCCGCCGGTTCCGGCAGCGTGCGCGGCGGGGCCGGCCTCGCGTGTGGCGCCGTTCGCGGGCGCCCGCGCGCCGCGCCGCCGGTCGCCTGGCTCGCTCCGTTCCCCCGGGGCGTCCCGATCACCGCGCTCGTTCCGCCGGTCGCGCCCACCCTGGGCGCCCGACTCCCGCGCCGGCGGTCGCGCCCCGGGCGGAGTGGCGTTCGACGTGGCGTCAGGCGCGGTGGCCTTGCGGCGTCTCATCCGTGGCGCTCCGCCATGGTCGGGTCCGCGCCGCGCGACTCCGTATGGCCAAAGTGGATCAAAGCTCGCATACAAGCATATTGGGCGACACGGCGACCATGCGCCTGCTGCGGGGACAAAACGGGTGTTATTGGGAGCATGGCCGCGTGACCCAAATGACCGACCTCAGCCCGTCGTTGTCCTCGCGGCGCCGCGGTGCGGCCCGGCCGTCGCCGTCCGCCGGACCCGCGCTGCTCAGCGGGGTGGTGGCCGCCGGGCTGGGGCTCGGTGCGCTCGCCGTCGTCGTCCTGCTGCTGTGGATCACCTCGCCCTTCCCCGACAGCGGTCCGGGTGGCGCCCTGCGCGTCGCGGCCGGCCTGTGGTTGCTGGCCCACGGCGCCGAGCTGGTCCGTACGCACACGGTGACCGGGGGGCAGACCCCGATGGGCCTGACCCCGCTGCTGCTCACCGCGCTGCCGTGCTGGCTGCTCTACCGCGCCGGGCGGCACGCGATCGAAGAGGCCGAGGCGGAGCTGGCGGGGCCCGGAGCGAGGCGCCGACCGGGCCGCTGGGAGAACGTGGATCCCGCCGAGCGCGCCGCCCGCGCCGCTGGCGGGGACCCCGCGGGCCCGGGGCCGGCGAGCCCCGGCGGCCCCGCCCCGTACGCCGCGCACCACGGCCCCGCCGACTCCACCGCGACGCACCCCGCCCCGCCCCCAGCGACGACGTACGGCGGCGACCGGGCCGGCGCCGGGGGCGTTCCGCGCGCCCGGCCCACCCCCCGCCCGCCGCTGCTCCGTCCGGGCCGCGCGGGCCGGCCCGTACGGGTGGCGCGCGCGACGATCGGCCTGGTGGTCGGCGGCTACCTCACGGTCGGCGCCGTGGCGCTGCTCTACGCCGACTCCGGCGCACTGCACGTCGAACCCGTCGGCGTACTCCTGCGGATGGCGGTCCTGGCCCTGGTGGCCGTGACGGTCGGAGTGTGGGTCGGTAGCGGGCGCCCCGCCTGGCCGCTGCCCGCCGCCGCCCGCTTCGCGCTCGACCTGGTACCCGCCGGCGTACGCCGTGACCTGCCGCCCTCCGTGGGGTGGGCGGCGCTGCGGGCGGCCGGCCGGGCCACGGCCGCGCTGGTGCTCGGGGGCGCGGTGCTGGCGGCCGTGTCGCTGGTGGCCAACGCCGGCGCCGTGGAGGGCGCGTTCCCGTACCTGGCGCGGGACTGGTCGGGGCGGTTCGCGGTGCTGGCGCTCAGCCTGGCGCTGTTTCCCAACGCGATGGTGTGGGGGGCGGCGTACGGGCTGGGCCCCGGCTTCACGGTGGGCGCCGGTGGTGTGGTGGGGCCGATCGAGACGACCGCGTACCCCGTGCTGCCGCACTTCCCGCTGTTCGCCGCGCTGCCCGACCCGGGGCGGGGTGACCCCGTGCTGTGGGGCGCGGTCGGGGTGGTGCCGGTGGTCGCGGGGCTGGTCCTGGGGCGCGCGGTCGCCGTGGCCGCCTGCCCGCGCCGCCGCCGTGGCGCGCCGAGCTGGAGCGTGGCGCGTACCGCCCGCGCGGCCGCGCTCGGCGGCCTGGCCTGCGGCGCCGCGACGGCCCTGCTGGCCTGGGCGGCGGGCGGCCCGCTCGGCACGGGCACCCTCGCCGAGTTCGGCCCCGACCCGTGGCGGTGCGGGTTGGCCGCGCTGGCCTGGACGCTGGTGTTCGGGGTGCCGAGCGCGCTGGTCGTGCGCTGGTGGCGCCGGAAGGCGTGGGGCCTGCGGCCGGCGTGGCTTGACCGGTGGCGCCCGGGCGCGCGGTGGACCGCCGCCCACGACGACGTGGCCGCCCGGGCGCGCGCGGCCAGCCCGGGCGCGGAAGCCACCCCCGAACAGGACGCCTCCTGGCACGCGACCGGCGCCCGCCGAGCACGCTGGGCCGCGGTACGCGAGTCCTCCGGCGGCCTGATGCCCGACTTCGAGCCGCTGAGCCGGCTCGAACCGGTCGAGGCGGCCGAGCCTGCCCGGTCGGACGGACTTTTCCGGTCGGATGGACCGAGCGGACCGGATGGACCGGGCGGACTGGATGGGCTGGGTGGGCCTGTCCGGTCGGATGGGCTGGGTGGGCTGGATACGTCGGCTGATCTGGGTGGGCCGGCTGGTCTGGGTGGGTCGGTGGAGCCTGGCGTGTCGGGTGCCTCGACCAGGCTCGACGGGGTGGGTGGAGTGGACGGGCTTGCTGTGACGGACGGGTTGGGCAGGCCGGATGGGCCCGTTGGGGTGGCCGAGTCGGCTGGACCTCTCACGCCGGGTGGGCCGGCTGGGCCCAGTGGGGTGGGCAGGCCGGATGGGCCTGCTGGGGCGGCCAGGTCGACTGGGCTGGGTGGGGCGGCTGGGCCCAGTGGGTTGGGCAGGGCGGATGGGTCAGTTGAGGTGGCCAGGTCGACTGAGCTGGGTGGGGCGGCTGGGCCTGTCACACCGAGTGGTTCGGCTGAGTCCAGCGGGGTGGGCGGGACAGATGGGCTCACCACGATGGATGGACCTGCCGAGCAGGCCGGGCGGGGTGCGTTCTCCGAGGCGGGTGGTCTGGACAGGTCGGCCGGGTCTGTTGGTCCGGCTGTGGTGGGTGAGTCCGATGGGTGGAGCAGGCTGCTCGGGCCCACGGGAGTGGCCGAGCCGACCGGGGCAGGCGGGTCGGCTGGGCCTGTCAGGTCGGCTGGACGTGTCGCACCGCGTAGGTCGGCTGGGCCCAGCGGGGTGGGTGGGTCCGGTGGGCTTGCCGTGTCGGGTGGCTCCTTCGCGCCGGCTGGTTCGACCGGGTCGGTCGAACCCACCGAGATCGGTGCGTCGGATGGGGCGGGCGGGCCGGCGACGGCGGCTGGTGCGCCGGCCGCTGGTGGGTCGGTCGTACCGGGGCGGCCCGTCGCGCCGCGTGTGTCCGACGTACCGGAGGCGCCCGCCGCGTCGCCACCGCCGCGCGCGGCTGGCCCCGGGGGCGTACCCCGCGGCCCGTACGCTCCGTCGCGCGCACCCGCCACGGAGCCCGCCCGCGAACCCGACCACACCCCGAACGACGCTCCACCCCGGGCCTCGGCCGAGCCCCCGGGCCCGACGGGCGCGCACGCCCAGCCCCTTGGCCCGTCGCGCGCGGGCGCTCCGGACACGGGCTCAGCCGACGCGTACGCCCGGCCTCCGGCGCGGCCACGCGAACGCGGCCCGCTCGACCCGTACGACCGAGCCCCCGGCGCGGCCGAGGCGTACGAGCGGGCTGGGGACCAGGCCCCGGGCCAGCGTCCCGGCCCGGGCCATCACGACGCGTACGGCCAGCGCCCGAACCCGGCCCGCGATCCCCACGCGCCCCGCCACACCTCGCCCGCCCACCCGGCCACAGCCGTCAACGGCGGTCCCGGCGAGGTCGGTGACGAGGGTCGTCGCGACGGGTTCGAGGGCGCCCCGAGCGGTGAGCGCCACGAGGGCCCGGGCGGTCACGGGGAGGCCGGCCCGGCCCGGGCGCCCGACCGTGACGAAGGGTGACGTGGGTGGCGGCGGGGCTGGTACGCGGCGGAGGCCCCGCCGCGCGGGCGCGGGACGCGGCCCCCTCGAAGCGGGGCGGCGGGGCGGCTTACGGGTGGGAGCCCCTGCCGCCTGGAGCGTGAGCGCGCGGGGTGAGGTCGTGGAACCGCGGCGGCCGGACGCGGGCGCGAGAACGGGGCGCTGTCGGCGGCCGGGAGCCGTAGCTGGCGCGGGGCCGGGCGACGCCGGCCGAGGCCGCGCGGTCGTGGCGGGGGCTGGGGCTGGTGCGCGGTGTGAGTGGAGGGGGCGCCGGTGGTTGGGGGGAGCCCCCCGGAGGGAGCGCGCGGGTTGGGGGACGGGCAGCCCTGGCTTCGCCCTGCGGGGCGAAGGCGTGTGCCCCGTACCGGCCGACCCGTCGGGCCGTTCGGTACGGGGCACGCGTGCTCGTGCGGGGGTGCTGTCGGCTAGTCGTCCTCGGCGAGGAGGGGGCGTAGCGGCTCGGGGAGGTGGCGTTCGCACGACTGGCTCGACGTCTTGGTCAGCGCGTCGTCGGTGCACTCGTAGTAGTCGCTGTAGACCAACTGGAAGGTGTACGTGGCGATGACGATGGCCAGGGCGATGCCGCCGGTCACCACGCCGCTGATGGCCGCCGTCGACTGCTGGCGCGAGCTGATGCCGTTCTTCGGCGCCGGCAGGGGTGCGGCGGTGGCGTCGGCCGGGGGCGGCGGGGCGTCCACGGCCGGTGCCGTGGGCTCCGGTCGGGTCCGTCGCTGCTTGGCCCGCAGCGCGCTGATGCCCCAGTACAGCGCCAGCGCCCCGAGCAGCAGGGCGATCTGCGGCAGGCTGAACAGGGCGAAGAAGAACGCCCACATGCCGGCGAGCAGCGAGTAGCGGGCCCGCCGTTGGGCCGGGTCGGTGGGGTCCCAGCGGGCCCTGCTCTTCTGGTCGTTCTGGTTGCCCTGGTTGCCCTGGTCACCTTGGCCGCGCGGGGAGCCGGACCGGCCGCCGCTCGGGCTCGCGCCGAAGCCGCCACCGTCGCTGCGGCCCGGCTGCCGGCTGCTCCACTGGCTGCCCCAGGACGGCGGCTGCTCCTCCTCACCCTGGTTCGGCCCCTGACCCTGCTGCGGGCCGGGCCCCTGCGACGGGCCGGGCTGCCGCTGGCCGTGCGGCGGGGTGCCGCCCTGGCCGGAGGGGCGCGGGCCCCAACCGGGTGTGGCGCCCTGACCGGGCGCGGTGCCCTGACCGGCGGGGGGCTGCTGCCCGTCCTGCCGCTGGTCCTCGGGCCGGCCGCTGGCGGGCCCCCAACGGGCCCAGCGGTCGGGCCCTCGTCTGCCACCGCGCTGCCCCGCACCCGTCCGGCCAGGAGCGGCGCCGGTGGGCGGAGCCCCGGGCGCGGGCGGGCCGCTCGGCGGCGCGGGCCAGGCCGGGGGCTGCCCGGTGGGCGCGGGAGGTGCGGCCGGGGCGCTCGGGTCGGCGGGCGCACCCGGCCCGGAAACCGGTGCGGCAGGGGCCTGCGGCCCACCGGTCACACCAGCCCCGCCCGGCTCGTCGCCCCCGCCCGATCCGGCGTCGGCACCTGATCCGTCAGCGGCTCTCGACCCACCAGCGGCACCCGATCCGGCGTCGGTACCCGACCCACCAGCGGCACCCGGCCTGTCAGCCGCACCGCTCGCTTCGCCAGCCGTGCCCGGAGCCGCGCCCTGGGCCGAGCCCCGTTCCGTCGGCGCTCCGTCGGACGCTCCGGCCGTACCCGCCGGCCCCGCGCCACTCCGCTCCCCGTCCGTACGCGGCTGGCCGGCACCGCCCGACTCGGCGGCAGCGCCCCGCTCCGCGACGGGGCCCCGCCCCGCCGGCGCCGCGTCAGCGGTCTCCGCCGTACCGGCCGTATCGGCCTCCCGCGCCCCGTCAGCGCCGCCCGACCCACCGGCGCCGTCCACGCCGACGCCGTCCACGCCGGCCGCGCCACGCGCCCCCGCATCGCCCTCCGGGCGCGCGCCGTCCTCGCCCTCCGGGCCTCCAGCGTCACCGTCCCCGGGACGCTCGCCGTCCTCGCCCTCCGGGCGTCCGCTGTCGGCGTTCCGGCCCCGGTCCGCGTCGCCGGTGTCGTGGCCGTCGGCGGGCGGCGGGGTGTTGCCGGGGGCACCGCCGTGCGGCGAGGCGTCGCCTCGTCGGGTGGCGGTGCCGTCGCTGAGGGAGGTGAGGGGGGCGGGCCACTGGTCGCGCGGCAGCGGCAGCACGCGGGGTGGGTCGACGTACCTCATCGTGACCCCCCGGCACGAGAGGGAGACTGTGGGACGTGGTGAGCCGCGCGGCGGTATGGGTCCGGCATGTGGAGTGTGTCTTCCCCTTGTGTCGTCGTCCCGCACGCCGGGCCGGGTGGCTCGGCTGGCGCCGTCCGGCCTGGGCGCGGGCGGGACTGTGGTTCCCACGTCGTCAACGAATCACCGGGCAGATCCGTTCGATCCCGACCCCGGCGGCCTCGGATTCCCGGTGGATTCCCGGGCCGTGGGGCGGATATCGCGGATTTCCCGGCGGACGCGCAGTCCAGACGCTACCTCCCGTGCGCGCCCCCGTCCCGTGGGGGCCGTTCCGTGTGCCGGTATCGTTGCCGACGGTCGACCGCTTCGTAGAGTTCCCTGGAATTCCGGGTTCCGCGATCTCGTACGACCGTACAAAGCCCGGCCGGGGTGGAACGTCCAGGTCAACCGCCGCGCCGGCACCAGGCAACCGCATACCGCCCCGTCGTGTCCGGCGCACCCGCTCCGGCCGGCCCGCCCGCTCTACCCTCGCCCGTCACCCGCCGTTCCCCCCCCCGCCCGACCCGGGGCCCGCAGCCGCCGCACCGTGGCGCCGGACCGCCCGCCCCGTCCGCTCGACCCCGCACGGCCCGCACCACCCGCGTGAGGTACCTCGCAAGCGCGTGCGGCGCCCGTGCGCGCACCACGAGAAAGAGACCGCCGTGGCCTCCCCGCCCCCTTCCGCATCGGCCGGCGCCGAGCGCGCCGCCGCCCCGACCGCCCCGCCACCCCCACCCGGTAGCGCGGCGCCCACCGCTCCCGGCGCCGGGAGCGCCACCCCGGCGGGCCGGCCCGACGCCGTGAGCGTGGCCGCGCACCGGCCCGGCGAGCGCCCGGCCCGACTGGTCGTGCTGGTCTCCGGCTCGGGGACGAACCTGCAGGCCCTGCTCGACGCGATCGCCGCCGACCCCGACGGGTACGGCGCCACCGTGGTGGCCGTCGGCGCCGACCGTGGCGCCATCGTGGGCCTGGAGCGGGCCGAGCGGGCCGGGGTGGAGACGTTCGTGTGCCGGGTGGGGGAGTACGCCACGCGCGCCGAGTGGGACCGGGCGCTGACGGCGGCGACCGCCGCGTACGCGCCGGACCTCGTCGTCTCGGCGGGGTTCATGAAGATCGTGGGCCCGGAGTTCCTGGCCCGCTTCGGGGGGCGGATCGTCAACACGCACCCCGCGCTGCTGCCGAGCTTCCCGGGCGCGCACGGCGTACGGGACGCGCTGGCCTACGGCGCGAAGGTCACCGGCTGCACCGTCCACTTCGTCGACGACGGGGTCGACACCGGCCCGATCATCGCCCAGGGCGTGGTCGAGGTCCGGGAGGCGGACGAGGAAGACGGGGGAGCCGCTCTGCACGAGCGGATCAAGGAAGTCGAGCGCAGGCTGCTCGTCGATGTCGTGGGGCGTCTGGCCCGACACGGCTACCGCATTGAGGGACGAAAGGTAAGAATCCCGTGACCGTCGAAGGTACGAAGCGGCCCATCCGCCGCGCGCTGGTCAGCGTCTACGACAAGAGTGGGCTTGAGGAGCTGGCGCTCGGCCTGCACGCCGCGGGCGTCCAGCTCGTCTCGACCGGCTCGACGGCCGGGAAGATCGCCGCGGCCGGGGTGCCGGTGACCCGGGTCGAGGAGCTGACCGGGTTCCCCGAGTGTCTGGACGGCCGGGTCAAGACGCTGCACCCGCGCGTGCACGCGGGCATCCTCGCCGACCAGCGGCTGGCGGCCCACCGCGAGCAGCTCGCCGAGCTGGACGTGGAGCCGTTCGAGCTGGTGATCGTGAACCTGTACCCGTTCGAGGAGACCGTCGCCTCGGGCGCGGACCCCGACGCGTGCGTGGAGCAGATCGACATCGGCGGGCCCTCCATGGTCCGCGCCGCCGCCAAGAACCACCCGTCGGTGGCCGTCGTCGTCAACCCGGCCCACTACCCGCGGGTGCTGGCCGCCGCGACCGAGGGCGGGTTCGACCTCGACCAGCGCAAGCGGCTGGCCGCCGAGGCGTTCCAGCACACCGCCGCCTACGACACGGCCGTCGCCTCCTGGTTCGCCGCCGACTACGCCGGTGACGGCGAGGACTTCCCGGGCTTCGTCGGCGCCACCTACGCGCGCAAGAACGTGCTCCGCTACGGCGAGAACCCGCACCAGGCCGCCGCCCTGTACACCGCCGGCGGCGGCGGGCTCGCCGAGGCCGAGCAGTTGCACGGCAAGGACATGTCGTACAACAACTACGTCGACACCGACGCCGCCCGCCGCGCCGCCTACGACCACGGCACCGACCAGGCGTGCGTGGCGATCATCAAGCACGCCAACCCGTGCGGCATCGCGGTCGGCGCGGACGTCGCCGAGGCACACCGCAAGGCCCACGCCTGCGACCCGCTGTCCGCCTTCGGCGGCGTCATCGCCGTCAACCAGCCGGTCACCCGGGCCATGGCCGAGCAGGTCGCCGACATCTTCACCGAGGTCATCGTGGCCCCGGACTACGAGGAGGGCGCGCTGGAGGCGCTGGCTAAGAAGAAGAACATCCGGGTGCTGCGCTGCCCGCAGGCGCCGGCCACGCCCACCGAGTTCCGCCCCATCGACGGCGGCGGCCTGGCCCAGGTCCGGGACGCCTTCCAGGCCGAGGGCGACGACCCGGCGCACTGGACGCTGGCCACCGGCGAGGCCCTGGACGCCGCCGCGCTGGCCGAGTTGGCGTTCGCCTGGCGCGCCTGCCGCGCGGTGAAGTCCAACGCGATCCTGCTCGCCAAGGACAGCGCGACGGTCGGCGTCGGCATGGGACAGGTCAACCGCGTGGACTCGGCCCGGCTGGCCGTGCAGCGCGCGGGCGAGGAGCGGGCGCGGGGCGCGTACGCCGCCTCCGACGCGTTCTTCCCCTTCCCCGACGGCCTGGAGGTGCTGACCGAGGCCGGCGTCAGGGCCGTGGTCCAGCCGGGCGGTTCGGTCCGTGACGAGCAGGTCATCGAGGCCGCGAAGGCCGCCGGCGTGACCATGTACCTCACCGGCACGCGCCACTTCTTCCACTGAGTCCCCCCGGGCCCGCCGTACCGTCGGCGGGCCCGCCGGACTCCGGGCCCGCCCGCGCCCCGCGCGCCCCGGGCCCGCCCGACACCCCAGCCCGTACGGGCTACGCCCGCGTGGGCCAGGCCCGCCGGCCGGCCCCGGGGGCGCACCGATCTCCGCTTATCCAGGAGGATGGGTCCATGACCGCCCAGATTCTCGATGGCAAGGCCACCGCCGCCGCGATCAAGTCCGCTCTGACCACCCGCGTCGAGGCGCTCAAGGCCAAGGGCGTCCAGCCGGGCCTCGGCACCCTGCTGGTGGGCGACGACCCGGGCAGCACCTGGTACGTGGCGGGCAAGCACCGCGACTGCGCGCAGGTCGGCATCGCCTCCATCCGGCGCGAACTGCCGGACACCGCCACCCAGGAGGAGATCGAGGCGGTCGTCCGTGAGCTCAACGACGACCCGGAGTGCACCGGTTACATCGTCCAGCTGCCGCTGCCCAAGGGCATCGACACCAACCGCGTCCTGGAGCTGATGGACCCGGCCAAGGACGCCGACGGGCTGCACCCGATGAGCCTGGGCCGCCTCGTCCTCGGCGAGCCCGGCCCGCTGCCGTGCACCCCGTACGGCATCATCCAGCTCCTGCGCCACCACGACGTGGAGATCGACGGGGCGCACGTCGTCGTCGTCGGACGGGGCATCACCGTCGGCCGCTCCATCGGCCTGCTGCTCACCCGCAAGTCCGAGAACGCGACCGTGACCCTGTGCCACACCGGCACCCGCGACCTGCCCGCCGCGCTGCGCCAGGCCGACATCATCGTCGCCGCCGCGGGCGTGGGGCACCTGATCAAGCCGGAGCACGTGAAGCCGGGCGCCGCGGTGCTCGACGTGGGCGTGAGCCGGGACGAGAACGGCAAGATCGTCGGCGATGTGGCCCCCGGTGTCACCGAGGTCGCCGGTTGGATCTCGCCCAACCCGGGTGGCGTCGGGCCGATGACCCGCGCCCAACTCCTCGTCAACGTCGTCGAGGCCGCCGAACGCGCCACCGCCGAAGCCCAGGGCTGAGGCCGGCGACCCACGGTCGCTCAGCGGCGGTCGGCGACCGGTGAGCGACCAGCGGCCGGCGCGCGCGACGGCGGCGTCGGCCGAGCCCGAGAAGAGCCAGGACAAGGGGGCGACCAGCCATGAGTCAGCGATGAACGCGCACGCCAGCGGCGAGGGTGCCATGGCCGCCGGGCCGGCCGGGCCCGTGGCCCAGCGGGGCCCGCGACCGGGCACGCGAGCCGAGCGGCACTCCGGCCCGGGGCGTGGCTCCCGCAGATTCCCGCTGATCACCCGGGACACGGCACGGCCCGAGGGCGGCGGGCGCGCGGCCAGCGGCCAGGCGCCCGCGCCGGCCCGCCAGTGGCCCCTGTTGACGGTGATGCTCGGCGTCGCCGCCGGCCTGCTGATCGTCGCCCTGGACGCGCACCGCGCCGGCACCCTCGTCGTGGGCTTCTCGCTGCTCCTGGGCGCGCTGCTGCGCTGGGTGCTGCCGTCGGTGGGGATGCTGGCGGTCCGCTCGCGCTTCACCGACATGACCACGTACGGGCTGCTCGGCACCCTCATCGCGCTGCTGGCGATGATGACGCAGCCGGACCCGTGGCTGGAGATCCCGTTCCTGGAGGACGTCATCCACTTCACGGTCCGCTGACGCCCCCGCGCCGACCACCGGCCAGCCGGCCCGGCTCGCGGGCCGAACACGACGGCGGGGCGGGCACCCCCCCCCGGGGGGGGACAGCCGCCGGTCGTCGCGCCCGACCGCGGGGTGCCGGGCGGGAGCAGTGGCGGCCCC